>CABRSG010000033.1 GCA_902473545.1 uncultured Lachnospiraceae bacterium
TTCGGTTAGAAACAGCGGCCGCCAGAGGCGTACAGAGAGGCGTCGGCGGATCTGCGATTCAACAATACATAAATCTATTTTAAAGGAGAAGCAGTACAATGGCAAAGATTTACTATCAGGAAGATTGTAACTTATCAATGCTGGAAGGCAAGACCATCGCGATCATCGGCTATGGCAGCCAGGGACATGCACATGCACTCAACTTAAAGGAGTCCGGATGCAATGTCATCATCGGTCTTTACGAGGGAAGCAAGTCCTGGGCAAAGGCAGAGGCACAGGGCTTTGAGGTTTATACGGCAGCTGAGGCCGCCAAGAAGGCAGACATCATCATGATCCTGATCAACGATGAGCTGCAGGCAGATATGTACAAGAACGACATCGAGCCCAACCTGGAGGAGGGCAACATGCTCATGTTCGCTCACGGCTTCAACATCCACTTCGGATGCATCAAGCCGCCGAAGAACGTGGACGTTACCATGATCGCTCCGAAGGCTCCGGGCCACACCGTGAGAAGCGAGTACCAGGCCGGCAAGGGAACCCCCTGTCTGGTTGCAGTGGAGCAGGACTACACCGGAAAGGCACTGGACCGTGCACTGGCTTACGGCTTAGCCATCGGCGGCGCGAGAGCAGGTCTTTTGGAGACCACCTTCCGCACTGAGACCGAGACCGACTTATTCGGCGAGCAGGCAGTGCTCTGCGGCGGCGTGTGCGCTCTGATGCAGGCAGGCTTCGAGACTCTGGTTGAGGCAGGCTACGATCCGAGAAACGCATACTTTGAGTGTATCCATGAGATGAAGCTGATCGTCGATCTGATCTATCAGTCTGGCTTCTCAGGAATGAGATACTCCATCTCCAACACCGCAGAGTACGGCGATTATATCACTGGTCCGAAGATCATCACTGAAGAGACTAAGAAGACCATGAAGAAGATTCTTTCCGATATCCAGGATGGTACCTTCGCAAAAGACTTCCTGCTGGATATGTCCTCCGCAGGCAGTCAGGTACACTTCAAGGCGATGCGCAAGCTGGCAGCAGAGCATCCGTCAGAGGTGGTTGGCGAGGAAATCCGCAAGTTGTATAGCTGGAACGGCGAGGATAAGCTGATCAATAACTAAGCGGAATTGAAAGACGATAGAAAAAGAAAGCGCAATGTCCGGATGGGCAGAGCGCTTTCTTTTTTAAGAAATAATTTTTAATTAAAATAATTATAGACGATTTTTGAGAATTTCGTAATGTTTGCTGCCGAGGACCAGCCGTTTCCCGGCGTGTCGCCCATGACAACGAGGATGTAGGTTGCTCCCTTTGAGTAGACGATTGCCGCGTCGTGCGTGGTATCGTCGGTTTCCCCGGTTTTATTTGCAACCTTTACGCTTTTCGGAACGCCGGCGGGAATTTTCGAGCGCCGCGTCTGCTTTTTCAGATAGCCGAGCATCTTAGAAGAAGCAGATTTGCTGACGCAGGTTCCGCGATAGATGCTCTCCAAAAGTTTCCCGCAGTCGGCGGCGGTCGTCACATTGGAGCCGGTGCCGTTTGAAAGAATGTAATTGTTGCTGCTTAACGGGAGTCCGTGTCCCTGGTTAGTACCTGTATAGCCGTTGGCCTTGCACCAGGAGTTGATATAGGTAGTGCCGATCTTGCGCACGATTGTATTAAAAGCGGTATTGTCGCTGACCGTGATCATGGCGCTGATGGTGCTTTTTACGGAGGACTCCTTTAATTTTCCCTGTTTGATGCGCTCGTATGCGGCGCTCATCGCGTAGAGCTTGATCAGACTCGCTGCATACACGCGCCGGTTGTTGATGGTAAAGGTTTCGTTGGTGTCAAGATTTTTTACATAGATGGACCAGGTGCCGCGGCAGGTTTTCACTGCGCTTTTTAATTGCTTCTGCAGATTGGCGAGCGAAAGCTTTTTGCTGGGATCATAGACGCCGCTGGCGTTTACGTAGCGTGCACCTATCCAGGTTTTCTTTTGCATCACGCCGCTGCTGTTAAAATAATATTTTTTGCCGCCGATCGTTTTCCAGCCTGTGACCATTGCGCCGGTGGAGGGGGCGAGATAGTAGGTTTTGCTGCCTGATTTGTACCAGCCGGTCTGCATAATACCGGCAGAAGAAAAGTGATAGCGTTTTTTCTTGATCGTTTTCCAGCCGGTACACAGCCGTCCGCTGGAATTGACGTAATATTTTTTGCTGCTAATGGTGCAGAAGCGGCTTTTTTGCAGGACGCCCTTGTAGGAAAAGATATAGCGCTTTCCGGATATGACGGCGATTGCGGTGGCGGCAGAACCATCTTTCGTAAAGTAGTATCGCTTGCCTTTGATGGTTTTCCAGCAGTTTTTGACGATTTTTCCTTTGGAATTATAGTAATAGATTTTTTTGCCGACGGTACGCAGCTTATTTCTATAGGTTACTTTGGAAGCTGCGCTGACTGTTATGGCTGCGGTACGGTTGACGGCGAAGGAGGGCAGAATGCCGGCAAAAAGAAGTGCCAGCAGTACAGTGATAAATATTTTTTTCTTCATAGATTTCTCCCTCAGATTTTCTGACACGGGAAGTTTCCTCACCAATTTGGAATGGTTTTGCGAAGACCGTGTCATTTATTATGTAATCCAGTATATCATATTTTTTACTGACAGACCAGAAAAATTGTGGTATAATAGCGGACATGAGATTTTTTAGAAAGGCAGGAGAAAATTATGGGAATGACAATGACACAGAAAATTCTGGCGGCAGCGGCACACCTTCCCTCGGTAGAAGCAGGACAGCTGATCGAGGCAGATCTGGATCTGGTGCTTGGAAATGACATCACCTCCCCGGTGGCAATTCACGAGATGGATAAATTTACAAAGGAAGGTGTTTTCGATAAGGACAAGATCGCACTTGTTATGGATCACTTTATCCCGAATAAGGATATCAAATCAGCGGAGCACTGCAAATGCGTGCGTCAGTTTGCTGCAAAGCACGATATCACAAATTACTTTGATGTCGGACAGATGGGAATCGAGCATGCGTTGCTCCCGGAGAGCGGTCTGACGGTGGCGGGCGATGTGATCATCGGTGCGGACTCGCATACCTGTACCTACGGCGCGCTCGGCGCGTTTTCTACCGGCGTGGGCAGCACGGATATGGCGGCTGGCATGGCGACCGGAAAAGCATGGTTTAAGGTGCCGTCCGCGATCAGATTCAATCTGATCGGAAAGCCTGCAAAGTGGGTGAGCGGCAAGGACGTTATCTTACATATCATCGGTTTGATCGGCGTGGACGGTGCACTGTACCGTTCGATGGAATTTACCGGTGAGGGTGTGCAGAATCTTACGATGGATGACCGCTTCACCATCGCCAATATGGCGATCGAAGCGGGCGGAAAGAACGGAATCTTCCCGGTGGATGATCTGGCGATTGCCTACATGGAAGAGCACTCCCGGCGTCCGTACAAGATTTACGAGGCGGATGAGGACGCGGTGTATGACGAGGAATATACCATCGACCTTGGCGCTTTAAAACCGACGGTTGCGTTCCCGCATCTGCCTGAGAACACTAAGACGATCGACGAGATCACAGAGGATGTTCTGATCGACCAGGCGGTGATCGGCTCCTGCACGAATGGACGCATCGACGACCTGCGCTGCGCGGCGGAAATCCTGAAAGGGCGCAAGGTGAAAAAGGGCGTGCGCTGCATTGTGATTCCGGCAACGCAGAAAATCTATCTGCAGGCGATGGAGGAAGGGCTTTTAAAGATTTTTATCGAGGCTGGCGCAGTAGTAAGCACACCGACCTGCGGTCCATGTCTGGGCGGCTATATGGGTATTTTGGCAGAGGGAGAGCGCTGCATTTCCACCACAAACCGCAATTTTGTCGGAAGAATGGGACATGTTAAATCAGAGGTTTATCTGGCAAGCCCGGCAGTGGCGGCGGCGAGCGCCGTTACCGGTAAAATCTGTGCGCCGGATGCACTTGGATTGTAAGGAGGACAAAACGCAATGAAAGCATATGGAACAGTATTTAAATATGGCGATAATGTAGATACGGATGTTATCATCCCGGCAAGATATCTGAATTCCTCCGATCCGGCGGAGCTGGCGACGCACTGCATGGAGGACATTGACAAGGAATTTATCCATAAGGTGAAAAAGGGCGATATTATCGTGGCGGAGAAGAATTTCGGCTGCGGTTCCTCCAGAGAGCACGCGCCGATCGCGATCAAAGCGGCGGGCGTGAGCTGTGTGATCGCGGAAACCTTTGCGCGGATCTTCTACCGCAATGCCATCAACATCGGGTTGGCGATCATCGAATGTCCGGAGGCGTCCAAAGGGATCGCGGCAGGAGATGAGGTAGAGGTCGATTTTGACAGCGGCATCATCTACAACCGCACAAAAGGTACGCAGTTTAAAGGACAGGCGTTCCCGGAATTTATGCAGAAGATTATCGAGGCGGAAGGGCTGATCAATTACATCAACCGCCAGTAAGAAAGCATACAGACGTTTCTTTTATATTTTCGGTATATGCGTGATTTTTGCAGAAAGACACCCGGAATCCCGTGTGGGACTCCGGGTGTCTGTTTCGGCTTTTGTAAAACATTTGAAATGCTCTTTACAACAAGACTGCGTCAGATTCTATTTGCGTTTCTTTTTATAAACGATAACCACTATGATTACTGCAAGCGCCGCCACGAGTACAGCGATCAAAGCAATGATTGGCGTGCTGTCGCCGGTTTGCGGATTGATCTTGATAGCGTTTGCATTGTTTGTTGCGTTTGCGGAAATCACATTTCCGACGGTGATCGTAATAGATTTACTGTCTGCAATCTCCGTTATCTGCCAGCCATTGTCATAGACCTGCTTCTGGAAAGTGACCGTTAAGGTGTAGCGTCCCGACTGTGTGATGGAGAAGGAACCGCTGAAGTTGTCGCGGAAGGTACCGGGGGTATTTTCCACCATCCAGGAGGAAGGAACGTAGCGGACGTCGCCATCTATCGGATTTGTATTTCCCATCCCCGCTCCGTATGCCGTAAAGGTAAGGGCGGTATTTAAATTGTAGGTGGCTCCGTCTGTCAGACCGGAAATACCATTGTTGGCAGGATCTCCGATAATGTTCAGCGGTCTTGTCTCGGAGTAATCACAGTTGTCGCGCTGGCAGTAGCGGATCTCTTCGCCGTGCGTTGTATCGGTGGAAGAGGTGACTACCTGCCAGTTGTCGTGCAGGTCGTGTCCGAGCGCTTTTCCTTCAGTCGCACCGCAGCGCTCACAGGTTTTCGGTGTTGTGCAGGTAGCGGGCGTCCAGTCGTGTCCAAGCGCTTCTCCCTCGATAGCGCCGCAGCGCTTGCAGGTTTTTGGCGCTGTACATGTTGCCTCTTTGAAGTCGTGTCCCAGCGCCGGAGTGTTTACCTCGCCGCAGACCGTACAGGTCTGAGCGGTTGTGCAGGTGGCTTCCGCTCCCCAGGTGTGATCCTCTCTGGTAATTTCAAGCGTAAAGGGATAAGTGATCTCATTGCCGTCTGCATCGACTGCGTATACTTCATAGTTTTTCGAACCGGTCGTAAAATCCTGCGCAGCAGTTGGCGCATAGGACAGAACAGCGCCGGTGAGGGCATCTGCGAAGGAAACCGAGAGGGCGGACAGATTCATAACAGAGCCGCATGGAAGCACGAGTTCTGCTTTATTTTCATCCCCCACAGGATTTTCCTTCAGCGTAATAATATTATTGTTTACGTCGCTGTAGGAGTTGGTACCGTCCGTAACCGCGAAAGTGATGCTTAAATCGGGAGCCGGAGTCTCTTCCCTGTTTGTCTCGGTTGCTTCGGTTGCCTCGGTTGCTTCGGTTGCCTCGGTTGCCTCAGTTGTCTCGGTTGCCTCAGTTGCTTCGGTTGTATCCGGTGTGCCGGGAGTATCGTCTGAGGGTTCATTGATTAACAGCGTGTCATCAGATGATGCACTATTGGAATCTGATTCTTCCGTTTCGGAAACCGGCTCCGTTTCAGGAGTGGAATCTGATTCTGTCGTTTCGGAAACTGGCTCTGTTTCGCCGTTGATCACGACGGTACCCTCAGCGTTAATAAGAGAATCGTCTGTGTTGTTGATATAGTCCGGCTGTGATTCTGCCTCTGTCTCCGTGTTTTCTGTATATTCTGTAGCCGGAGCATCCGTCTCCGTGTTTTCTGTATATTCTGTAGCCGGAGTATTCGTCTCCGTATTCTCCGTATATTCGGAAGCCGGAGTATCCGTATCCGTATTCTCCGTATATTCTGTAGCCGGAGCATCCGTTTCCGTGCTTTCCGTATATTCTGTAGCCGGAGCTTCTGTCTGCGCCGCTGCGACAGTCACTTTTATGGAAGGCGTGCGCAAACCGTCCGCCAGCCTGATCTCATCATAGGAGACGCTTCCGCTTTCGAGATATTTCTCAAAGTCCGGAACGAAGGTGTAAGTGCCCTCCGGGCTGTTTTCGGTATACAGCTCACCGGTATCGGATTTCAATTTCCATACCATTTGTGAGAGTGTGGTTTCGGAAGCTGCGTCGGAACCCGCGGATTCAAGATAGCCGGTAACCTTCAAATCCTCCGGCAGACCAAGATCGTCAAGGGACATCCCCGGCTCTGCAGCGAGATTGCCATATTTTTCCTGGATGCTGCTGTCTGCAAATCTGCCCTCGGAATCTGTTTCAAGCTCCGGAAATCCGGTGATCACGAACACGGACGTGTCGTCTCCGGCCGGCGCTGCCTCCGCTGCATATCCTCCCTCTAAGTCCTCGGCGGACACAAGAGTGCCGGGAACCCAGGAGAAAGCCAGCGCAAGCGACATCAGCCAGGCAGTGCCTTTGGCTGGCATGAGATAATTCTTTTTCATGTTATATGCTCCCCCTTTCAAAAGGAAATCTCTGTATGAGATTTATTTGTTACATTTATATTAACACATTATGACAAAATAATCTATGGTAAAATTGTGAACATTTTGCGAAGTGAGAAAAAAATGATATAGGAGTGTAAAAATCCCATCGCGAAGCGATTTTAAATGGATTTTTACAGGTGACAGGGCAGCTTAGCTGAACTGTGACAAAAATAGGGCTTGAAAAAGGCGGCAGCTTCTGTTATACTTGTAAAGTCCAGACAGAAAAGAAACGGACTGGATTGCGGAGTGTGGCGTAGCTTGGTAGCGCGCTCGGCTGGGGGCCGAGAGGTCGCAAGTTCAAATCTTGTCACTCCGACTGGATACATTGTATAAATGTTATCTTACAACTGCAAAGTTAAAAAGCGATGAAGAGGAATAGTACGGATATATTTGATTCCAGAAAGCTGTCGGGTGATGCGAGACAGCAGAGAAGATATCCGGAACTCGCCTCGGAGCGGCTGCCCAAAATCCTGCAGGTATGCAGGAGAGTAGACGTAGACGGAAATCCCGACCGTTATCCGGGAACGATATAAGATCTTTAGGGGATCCGTATCGGGTGAGTGTGTGAAGAAATTCATGAAATAGAGTGGTACCGCGCAGGACAAATGTTAGTCTTTCGTCTCTAAATGACATCAGAGTGTGTCTGGAGATGGAAGCTTTTTTTCTTTGCAGGTATTATTTATTATCTTAAAGTTAAACAGGAGGAGAGAACATTATGGAGCAGTTTAAGAAGTACAAACGGCAGTATTTTATGCCGCCCACAGAGTGCATGGACTGGGCGAAAAAGGATCATGTGGAGAAAGCGCCGATCTGGTGCAGTGTCGACCTTCGCGACGGCAATCAGGCGTTGATTGTTCCGATGACGCTTCAGCAGAAGATTAGCTTCTTCAAGCTTCTGGTGAAGGTAGGCTTTAAAGAGATTGAAGTAGGCTTTCCGGCAGCGTCGGAGACGGAGTACCAGTTTCTGCGCGCGCTGATCGAGCAGGATCTGATTCCGGATGATGTGACGATCCAGGTGCTGACGCAGGCGCGCGAGCATATTATCAAAAAGACCTTTGAGGCGCTGAAAGGCGCGAAAAAAGCGGTTGTTCATGTTTATAACTCTACGTCTCTTGCACAGCGTGAGCAGGTATTCCACAAGTCAAAGGAAGAAATCCTGCAGATTGCGGTGGACGGAGCGGCGCTTCTGAAAAAGCTTGCCGATGAGACGGAAGGAAACTTCTCCTTTGAATACAGTCCGGAGAGCTTTACCGGCACGGAGATGGAGTATGCGCTTGAGGTCTGCAATGCGGTTCTGGATGTATGGCAGCCGACAGCAGATAATAAGGTGATCATTAATCTGCCCAGCACGGTGCAGCACTCCATGCCGCATGTTTACGCGAGTCAGATTGAATACATGAGCAAAAATATGAAGTACCGGGAGAACGTCGTCCTCTCTCTGCATCCGCACAATGACCGCGGCAGCGGCGTGAGTGACGCTGAGATGGGGATTCTGGCAGGCGCGGACCGCACCGGAAATGTAGATATTGTTACGCTTGCCATGAACATGTATTCCCAGGGCGTTGATCCGGAGCTTGACTTTACCAATATGCCGGAAATCTGCGAGGAATATGAAAAGTATACCGGCATGAATATTGATATGAGAAGCCCGTACAGCGGCGCGCTGGTGTTTGCAGCCTTCTCCGGCTCCCATCAGGACGCGATCGCAAAGGGAATGAAATACCGCGAGGAAAACAACTGCGAGCACTGGACCGTGCCGTATCTTCCGATCGATCCTATGGATATCGGCAGACATTACGAGGCGGACGTTATCCGCATCAACAGCCAGTCCGGAAAGGGCGGCGTAGGCTACATCCTGGAGCAGTATTATGGCCTGAACCTGCCGGCAAAGATGCGCGAGGCGATGGGCTACGCGACCAAGGCGGTTTCCGACGAGCAGCATAAAGAGCTTCTGCCGGATGAGATTTTCGAGCTGTTCAAGACAAGATACGAGGACATCACAACGCCGTTCAGCATCGCAGAGGTACATTTCAAGCAGCACAACGGCATTATTGCCGAGGTGACGGTAAACTACCAGGGCGAAACAAAGGTGGCTGTCGCTTCCGGAAACGGTCGTCTGAACGCGGTGAGCAACGCTCTGAAGAAGCAGTTCCGCCTGCAGTATGATCTGGTAGTTTATCAGGAGCATGCGCTGGAGGCAAGCTCCAGCTCCCGTGCGATCGCGTACGTGGGCATTAAAGATAAGGATGGAAAGCTGTACTGGGGCGCCGGTCTGGATCAGGATATTATTCGTGCTTCTATCAATGCGCTGTTCACGGCAATCAACAATATGACGGCTGGAATTCAGTAAAATATTTCGAAAATATTAAAATGCGAAACCTGTTAAAACTGCAGGTTTCGCATTTTTTTGTCGAAAAATATTGCAAAAAATCGAAATAAATGTTACAAAAATGTAAAATATTGCTTGACAATGTAATAAAATTTACATATAATGGCAATGCATGGGAGTATAAAAGGAGCAAGAAAGGAAAAGCAGTATATGGAAGTGTCAAAAGCGCTTCTGGAGATGATGTATAAGAGAGCAAGACGTTTTGGAAAACGAATGTATCGAAGACATTCTGCTGCTATAATCACTGCAGGCATGCTGCTGATTGCATTTCTGTTCGCAATAGGGGTAAGCGGGGGAAGCAGAAATCTGATCAGACAGGGAGAAAGCCGCCGGGTGGCGTCCAATGCCGGCATGGGAGAAGTGCTGGCTGCAGAGACAGCGCAGACGGAGGAGCTGCAGGCGGGATTAAAGGGAGTAGTCCATAGTGCTGTCACCATGGAAGAATACTATAGAGCAGCAGAAGAAATTGATATGGCAGGCGCCAATGAGGAGATTCTGGTCGGCGCGGCAAAGACGAGCCGGCAGAAGGCGATCCAACAGGTGCTGGGCGAAGGTGCAAAATCCTCGCAGAATGTGGTCGCCTGTGCGACGCAGCTTGTGCGGGACAGCCAGATGCCGGAAAGCGAATATTACACATTGCTTCGCATAGTGGAAGCGGAAGCGACGGGGGAGGATCTCAAGGGTAAGATGCTGATTGCAAATGTGATCCTGAACCGCGTTGCGGATGAGCGTTTTCCGGATACGATCGAAGAGGTGGTGTATCAGCAGATCGGCGGCAGCGCGCAGTTCCAGCCGACCATCGACGGCAGGATCGATTCCGTGGAGATCACGGAGGAGACGATCGAGGCGGTGGACCGGGTACTTGCCGGGGAGGATTCTTCGCAGGGCGCATTGTACTTCATGGCGCGCGTGGCTTCGGATGAAACCAGCGTAGGATGGTTTGATGAGACGCTGATTCCGCTGTTTCAGCATGGCGGACATGAGTATTATACATTATCAAAAGAAGCAAGAGTATCCTAGAAACAGGGTACGCGTGGAGGAGAGCTGACAAAAGTCCAGCTTTCCTTCATTTTTTTAAGTTGATTTTTCCGGGAAATATGGTACACTGAACGCATGGACTATTTCAATCATAAAGGAGCGAAGAAAATGAATAAGAAATACGATGTGATAACGCTTGGAGAAATGCTGATAGATTTTATTGAACACGGAAAGAGCGAACAGGGAAATCCGCTGTTCGAGGCAAACCCGGGCGGAGCGCCCTGCAACGTGCTTGCGATGCTGACGAAGCTTGGGAAAAAGACTGCTTTTATCGGAAAAGTGGGCAAGGATCAGTTTGGATACCAGCTCAAAAACGCTGTGGAGGCGGCAGGCATCGATACGACAAACCTTGTGATGGACACCGAGGTACACACCACGCTGGCATTTGTACATACCTTTGAGGACGGAGACCGCGATTTCTCCTTCTACCGCAATCCGGGCGCGGATATGATGCTGCGGAAGGACGAGGTGATGGACGAGCTGATCGGGGATTCCAGACTGTTCCATTTTGGTACCCTTTCCTCCACCCATGAGGGCGTGCGCGAGGCGACGCGCCATGCGATCTCCGTGGCGGAGAAAAATCATCTTCTGATCAGCTTCGATCCGAATCTGCGCCCGCCGCTCTGGAATTCTCTGGAGGATGCGAGAGTGGAGATCGACTACGGGATGCGGCACTGCGATATGCTGAAGATTTCGGATAATGAGATTGAGTTTATGACCGGATGCAGCGACTATGAGCAGGCGGCAAAGCTGCTGAAGGAGAAATACAATATTCCGCTTATCATGGTGACGCTCGGCAAGGAGGGCAGCCTGGCTTATTATAAGGATCACGCGGTAAAATGCGCGCCGTTCCTGCAGGAGAAGACGATCGAGACGACCGGGGCGGGTGATACTTTCTGCGCAAGCGCAATCAACTATGTGCTGGAGCACGGCATTGAGGATCTGACGGATGAAAATCTGAAAGAAATGCTGACCTTTGCAAACGCGGCGGCGTCCCTTATCACGACCAGAAAGGGTGCGCTCAGCGTGATGCCGGAGAAACAGGAAGTGGAGGAATTTATCAATGAACGTCATGTATAAAAGCACGAGAGGGCAGGCGGAGGCTGTCACCGCGTCGCAGGCAATCTTAAAGGGGCTTGCAGAAGACGGCGGTCTGTATGTTCCGGAGCAGATACCGGCGTTGGACATCTCGCTCGATGCGCTGAAGAATATGAGTTATCAGGAGACGGCTTACGAGGTTATGAAGCTGTTTCTGACGGATTTCACAGAGGAAGAGCTGAAAAACTGCATCAGCCGGGCATATGACGAAAAGTTTGACACGCGCGGGATCGCGTCTCTGAAGGAGGCGGACGGCGCATGGTATCTGGAGCTTTTCCACGGCGCGACGATCGCGTTTAAGGATATGGCGCTCTCCATTCTGCCGCATCTTCTGACGACTTCGGCAAAGAAAAATAAGGTGGAGAATGAGATTGTTATCCTTACGGCGACCTCCGGCGATACCGGAAAAGCGGCGCTGGCAGGTTTCGCGGACGTGCCGGGTACCCGCATTATCGTCTTTTATCCGAAGGACGGCGTCAGCCCGATCCAGGAAAAGCAAATGGTCACGCAGAAGGGAAAGAATACATTTGTTGTCGGCATCCGCGGAAACTTCGACGACGCCCAGAGCGGCGTGAAGAAAATGTTCGGTGATAAGGAGCTGGCGGAGGAGATGAACCGTGCAGGCTTTCAGTTTTCCTCGGCAAATTCCATCAATATCGGACGTCTGGTGCCGCAGGTGGTTTACTATGTCTATGCCTATGCGCAGCTGTGCGCAAAGGGCGTGCTGAAAGACGGCGAAACGATGAACGTGGTCGTTCCGACCGGAAATTTCGGCAATATCCTTGCGGCATATTACGCAAAGCAGATGGGCATTCCGATTGGGAAGTTGGTCTGCGCTTCGAATGACAATAAGGTGCTGTACGATTTCTTTGCGACCGGCGAGTACAACCGCAACCGTCCGTTTATTCTGACAAGCTCGCCCTCGATGGATATTCTGATCTCCAGTAATCTGGAACGTCTGATCTATAAGATTGCCGGGGAGGACACAGGCGCAGACCGCACGATGATGCAGTCGCTTGCATCTGAGGGCAGATACGGGATTACGGAGGAAATGCGCGCGCGTCTGGCGGATTTTGCCGGCGGCTATGCGTCCGAGGCAGAGGTGGCGGAGGAGATCCGCAGCCTTTACGAAAAGACGGGCTATGTGATTGACACGCACACGGCGGTTGCCTCCTGCGTGTATCGCAAATACCGCAAAGAGCAGAAGGACGACAGCGTGACGGTGATCGCGTCCACGGCAAGCCCGTATAAATTTACCAGCAGCGTTATGAACGCGATTGATAAAAAGTATGATACAATGTCGGATTTTGAGCTGGTGGACGAGCTTTCCCGCATTTCCGGGGTGGCGGTGCCGCGCGCGATTGAGGAGATCCGCACCGCGCCGGTGCTTCACGATACCGTTGTGGAAAAGGATGGCATGAAGGAAATCGTTAAGAAGCTTCTTGCGATATAAAGGGGGAACCATTACATGAATTCTATGTTTTCGCTGATGGACCTTGTGATTGCCGCGTGCGGCGTCTATATCCTGTACGTCTGGTACCTGCTGAAATTCAAGGGGGAGATTAAAGAAAATATCCTTCTCCCGAAGGACGTTTCGGTAAAGCGCTGCAAGGACAAGGCGGGATATGCGGCGGAGATGGCGCCGAAGGTGCTGATCTACGGCTGCGTTGTGACTGTCTGCGGTACGAT
>CABRSG010000034.1 GCA_902473545.1 uncultured Lachnospiraceae bacterium
CGGAAACCGCACCGGAAAAGGAAAACATATCCTCTTCAAAGCAGGAGGAAATTTCTGCGTCGCCGGAATCCTCCGGGATGCCGGACGGCAAGCCTACCCCGGAGCGGGAAGTCCGGGAGACATCAGATACGGAAAGCGCCCGGCGACAGGCGGGACCGGATATTTTTGACAGGCTGAGATCTTTTTTTGAAAATATAAAGAATAGCTTCCGCGCATTTCTGGAAAAAATACGGAATATACGGGAGAGCTTTGAGAAACTGAAAAGGAAGCTGGAATATTACAAAAAACTGTGGTACGATGTCCATACACAAGAAGCGCTGAGGCATGGAAAGAAAGAGCTTCGCTATCTGTTTAAGCATTATTTTCCGCGGAAAATCGAGGGAGATGTACTGTTCGGGCTGGATGATCCGGCAGCGACTGGTCAGCTCCTTGGAATTTTAAGTATTTTGCAGGTGGCTTCCGGGAATCATGTGATTGTGGAGGCGGACTTTACAAAGCCCGTGCTGGAGGGAGACATTTCCCTGAATGGACATATCCGCGCCTGCCACCTGGTAAAAACAGCGCTTTCGCTTCTTTTGGACAAGCACATCCGTATCGCCATAAAACGGGTGCGAAAAATGTTAAATCATTAAAACAGGGAATACAAAACTTTTAAACGTCAGAACAGAGGGGGAGAGCAGCCGCCGGACGAAGAGACCGTCCGGAATGCTGTAAAAATAGAAAACAGATGACATTTCGCATAAAAAAGGAGGAACAAAAAATGGCATCAGAAAACAATTTTCAGTCAAAGGTAGAATCCCTGTTTAAGGGAATGGACGGCTTTATCCACTCAAAGACCGTTGTGGGCGATGCGATCACGGTGGGCGATACCATTATTCTGCCGCTGGTGGACGTATCCTTCGGGGTGGCTGCGGCTGCGCTTGAGGGACAGGAAAACAGCAAACAGAAAAACAACGGCGGCGGCGGTATGGGCTGCAAGATGATGCCGAGCGCGGTTCTCGTGATCCAGAACGGCACCTCCCGGCTTGTGAACGTCCGCAATCAGGACTGACTCACCAAGGTGCTCGACATGGTGCCGGATTTTGTGAACCGCTTTACCTCCGGTAACGGATTTGCAGCCGGTGGGGGAAACAGCGCGGGCGCATCCGCAAAAGCAGCCGATGCGGAGAATACGGACGAGGACGCAGAAGCATAGAAAAGCTTTTTATCTTCACAATGAAAAAAAAGAGGGTTCCGTCGGAAAACGATTTTCCGCCGGAACTCCTTTTTACGTGCAAAATAGCGGAATCTTTCCGTCTCTGCCGCATAGAATAATAGAAAAGAATTGGGAGAACGCATATGAAACGAATCGTAGGGTATACCCTGTTCTGGATTGCAGTGGGAATGCTGGCGGCTCTTTTTATAGCTAATACCTTCGTGATCGTTCTTCTGATTTTTGCATTTCTTCTGGCGGGCTACAATCTGTTCATGTGCTGATTGCATTTCCGGCGGTATAGATATAGAGGAGTTGGAAAAAAGAAGCAGGATATCTCGTAGAGGTATAAAAACACCGCCCATACAGGCGGTGTCTGTTAATTTCATTAAGCTCTTTCTACTTTACCGGATCTCAAGCAGGAAGTACAAACGTACATCTTCTTAGCAGCTCCGTTAACTTTAACTTTTACAGATTTGATGTTAGATTTCCACATCTTGTTGGATCTTCTATGAGAGTGGCTCACGTTGTTTCCGAAATGAGCGCCCTTATCACAAATTGCACATCTGGCCATGACAGCACCTCCTTATACCTTACTCGCCTATACTGCTATGTACAGACTGACAACAATGGTATTTTAACAGAAACCTCTTTAATTTGCAAGTGGAAAATAAAAAAAGTGTTTCCTTTTTGCGGAAAACTTGCTATACTGTATTCATATATGAATTTTGGAGGTATGAATATGAAAGGTCGTATGGATAATGCATTGGGAACCATCTCCATTGATAAAGATGTTATTGCAACTTACGCGGGCAGCGTCGCTGTGGAATGCTTCGGAATCGTGGGCATGGCAGCGGTGAGCATGAAGGACGGGCTTGTGCGCCTTTTAAAGCGTGAAAGCTTAAAGCACGGCATCAACGTTACCGTCAGTGAGGACAATCGGATTTCTCTGGATTTTCATGTCATCGTCTCTTACGGTGTCAGCATTTCGGCAGTGGCGGAAAATCTGATCAGCAATGTGAAGTACCAGGTGGAGGAATTTACCGGTATGGAGATTGATAAAATAAATATTGCCGTAGAAGGCGTAAGAGTGATTGATTAAGGAGGAACTCGGAAGTGGGTAGAAATACAATCGACGCACAACTGTGCGCAAAAATGTTTTTGGCTGGTGCCAGCAATCTTGAGGCGAACAAGGAGTGGATCAACGAGCTGAACGTTTTTCCGGTGCCGGACGGCGATACCGGTACAAACATGACGCTCACCATTATGTCGGCGGCGAAGGAGGTCGCTTCCCTGGAGGAATTGAACCTGGAGACACTGGCAAAGGCAATCTCATCGGGGTCCCTGCGCGGCGCGCGCGGAAATTCCGGCGTTATTCTTTCCCAACTTTTAAGAGGCTTTACAAAGACGATTAAATATGAGAAGGAGATTACCACAGACATCATCGTGGAGGCTTTCCAGAAGGCAGTCGCGACGGCGTACAAGGCTGTTATGAAGCCGAAGGAGGGCACGATTCTCACGGTTGCAAAGGGCTATGCGGAGAAAGCGTCCGAGCTGGCGGCGGAGGGCGCTGAAATGGAAACGATCCTGGAAGGCGCGCTTTCCCATGCCGAGGAAGTGCTGGCTCAGACGCCGGAGATGCTTCCGGTCCTGAAGGAAGCCGGCGTGGTGGATTCCGGCGGACAGGGGCTTATCCAGGTATTGAAGGGCGCGTTCGATGCCTACCTTGGTAAAGAGATCACTTATACCATCGAGAGCTCAGAGAAGGCGGCAGGTGCGGGCACGCAGGCTTCCGCGGAAGCTCCGGCGGCGGAAATCAAATTCGGCTACTGCACCGAATTCATCATTATGACAAAGAAGCCGATGGAAGAGGCGGAGGAGCTTGCTTTTAAGGCATTCCTTGAGAGCATCGGCGATTCCATTGTGGTTGTGGCGGACGACGATATCGTAAAGGTACACGTACACACAAACCAGCCGGGCGTTGCCATCACAAAGGCGCTCACCTACGGCGAGCTGTCCCGGATGAAGATTGACAATATGCGCGAGGAGCACCAGGAAAAGCTCATCAAGGACGCTTCGAAACGTGCGCAGGAGGAAGCAAAGGCGGCAAAACCGGCGATGCCGCACAAGGAGGTCGGCTTTATCTCCGTATCCATCGGCGAGGGCATCGGGGAGATCTTCAAGGGACTTGGGGTGGATTATCTGATCGAGGGCGGTCAGACGATGAATCCGAGCACCGAGGACATGCTGAATGCGATCGAGCAGGTAAACGCAGACACCATCTATATCCTGCCGAACAATAAAAACATCATTCTGGCGGCAAATCAGGCGCAGGCGCTTACGAAGGACAAGCAGATTATCGTGATCCCGACCAGGACAGTGCCGCAGGGTATTTCCGCAATCATCAACTATGCGACGGACAAGTCAGCGGAGGAAAATAAAGAGACGATGACGGAAGGGCTGTCTCTGATCAAGACCGGACAGATCACCTATGCCGTGCGCGACACGCATATTGACGACAAGACGATCCATGAGGGCAACATTATGGGTATCGGCGACCATTCCATCCTGGCAGTCGGCGAGGAGATTGCCGCTGTCACAAAGGAGACGATCGGTCTGATGCTGGATGATGATTCCGAGCTGATCAGCGTTTATTACGGCGCAGACGTATCCGAGGAGGATGCGCAGGCGCTCGGCGCAGAGCTTGAGGAGCTGTATCCGGACTGCGAGGTTGAGGTATACTCCGGCGGACAGCCGATCTACTACTATGTCGTCTCTGTAGAGTAGTATATATGGAAGGAAATTTTGTTTTATGAATCAGAGAACGCCCCTTGATGAATTGAAGGGGATCGGCGAAAAAACAAAACTTGTATTTGAGAAAGCAGGCATTCGCGATCTTGGCGACCTGCTTTCTTACTATCCGCGCACTTACCGGCGGTTCCCGGCGATTTCTGACACCTCACAGATCAAGGAGGGAATGGAGATTGCCGTCTACGCGGCGCCGGAGCGCGCGCTTACGGTGCAGTATGTAAAGCGGATGCAGATCGTATCCGCTGTTTTGTGTGACCGGACAGGAGCCGTCAGCGCCCGCTGGTTCAATATGCCGTATCTGCGAAATACCATAAAACCGGGCGTATACCATGTATTCTGCGGAAAGGTGGTACAAAAAGGCGTCAGCCTTTACCTGGAGCAGCCGGCAATCTACACGATGGAGCAGTATCAGAAGCTTCTCCTGGAGCTGCAGCCCGTCTATGTGCTGACAAAGGGACTGACGAACCAGCTGCTTTCCAAAACCGTGCGGCAGGCTCTGGACGGCATGGAGCTCTCCGGGGATTATCTTCCGGAGGATATCCGAAAAAATTATCAGTTAGCGAAATATGACTATGCGATAGAAGAAATCCATTTCCCGCACGATGAGCAGCATATGCGGATCGCCAGGCGGCGGCTGGTGTTTGATGAATTTTTTCTTTTTATCCTGGCACTGCGCCGGTTTAAGGAGCAGCACGAACAGGCGAAAAATCCGTTTTCGATACAGCGGACTCCGCTGACAGACAAGGTGATTCAAAACTTAGGCTACGAGCTTACCGGCGCACAGCAGCGCGTCTGGGAGGATATTCAGCGCGACATGACGGGAGAACACGCGGCGGCGCGTCTTATCCAGGGCGATGTCGGCTCCGGAAAGACGATCCTCGCCTTTCTCGCGATGCTTCTTGCAGCGGAAAACGGGCTGCAGAGCGCCCTGATGGTGCCGACCGAGGTGCTTGCGCGTCAGCATTTCGAGTCGCTGACAGAGCTGATGGAAAAACAAAAGCTCACCTTTGTACCGATCTTGCTCACCGGATCCATGACGGCGAAGGAAAAAAGGCTTGCCTATGAAAAAATCGCCGTTGGCGAAGCGGATATGATTATCGGTACGCACGCGCTCATCCAGGAAAAAGTGCAGTATAAACGGATGGGGCTTGTGATCACCGACGAGCAGCATCGCTTCGGCGTGCGCCAGAGGGAGACCCTGGGCGACAAGGGCACGGAACCGCACACGCTCGTTATGAGCGCGACGCCGATTCCGCGCACACTCGCCGTCATCCTGTACGGCGATCTGGAAATTTCTGTGATCGACGAGCTGCCGAAAAGCCGTCTGACGATCAAAAACTGCGTGGTGAATACCACCTACCGGCGAAAGGCGTATACCTTTATTGAAAAGGAAATCCGTCTCGGGCATCAGGCGTATATCATCTGCCCGATGGTGGAGGAAAACGAGCAGATCGAGGCGGAGGACGTCATTTCCTACACGGAGAGGCTTAAAGAAATGCTTCCGGAGGATATCTGCATTGAATATCTGCACGGAAAAATGAAGCCAAAGGAAAAAAACGAGGTGATGGAGCGGTTTCTTGGCGGAGAAATCCAGGTGCTTGTCTCGACGACGGTTGTCGAAGTCGGCGTGAATGTGCCGAACGCCACTGTCATGATGATCGAGAACGCCGAACGTTTCGGGCTTGCGCAGCTTCACCAGCTCCGCGGAAGAGTAGGAAGAGGAAAAGCGCAGTCGTACTGTATTATGATATCCTCGTCAGACAATAAAAAAACGAAAGAGCGTCTGGAGATTTTAAACAAATCAAACGACGGATTTTTCATCGCATCCGAGGATTTAAAGCTGCGCGGTCCGGGCGATATCCTTGGCGTGCGCCAGAGCGGGCTGATGGAATTTAAGCTTGCAGACGTCTTTGCCGACGCGAAGATCCTGCAGGATGCCTGCAAAGCGGCGGAGGTGATTTTAAAGCAAGATCCCGGGCTGGAGGCTACGGGACATATCAAGCTTCACAAAATGCTGGAAAATTATCTGTCAAATGAATTAAAAAAATTAAATTTGTAAAAACTGCCAGTTTATAATCCGCAGAATTTCATATACTATCACTGCAATCGAAAAACAAACAAAAAAACAAACGAAAAGATTGCAGATAAAATGCAAAGGAGGCGTAGATTATGTCAAGTAAATCTTCTAACACAGCAGCAGTACCGGAGGCAAAGGGAGCACTGGATCGTTTCAAATTCGAAGTGGCAAGCGAACTCGGCGTGCCGCTGACCGACGGCTACAACGGCAATCTGACATCCAAGCAGAACGGTTCCGTAGGCGGATATATGGTTAAGAAAATGATTGAAGCACAGGAAAGACAGATGTCCGCACAGAATGGCACGACAATGCTCTAAAGCCAAATATCCCGCAGCAAGCAACGGGCATGACCAGGCTTGTTCTTTCGGCACCAAGGTATGGGGTATTTGACCCTCGCGGCAGTCACCAAATGGATGTGCGAGCACATACGCCTGGCTGGTTGCCCGCGGGAATAAAGCGAATATAAAAAAGAAAAGACCCGGGAGGCGAAAATTCCCCGGGTTTTTTCCTGCAAAAAAATATATTTGCTATTCCGAAAAAGTATGTTATAATCTATCTGATACTTTGGGGTTTTTTTGAAAGGAAGCGAAAAATGAATATTGGGGTAATCGCACACAACAGTAAAAAAAGTCTGATGGAAAACTTTTGTCTGGCTTACAAACGGATTCTGAGCAAGCATGAGGTTTACGCCACCGGCATCACCGGACGCAGGATCGAGGAAGTGACCAAATTAAAGGTTCACAAATTTCTGCCCGGCAGCGTCGGCGGGGACAAGCAATTCACGGAAATGATCGAGCGCAACAGTATGGACATGGTAATCTTTTTCTACAATCCGATCATACAGGATCCGCGGCAGGCGGACATTGAGCGGATTACCCGGTGCTGCGACAAATATAATATTCCGATTGCAACGAACATTGCTACGGCGGAATCTCTGATTCTCGGACTGGATCACGGCGACCTGGAATGGAGAAGCATCGTCTAGGCGGACGTTCGGAAAACACAAAAGATTCTATTCGGAGTACGAGGGAGGCTACATATGTCGATTGATGACATCTCAAATTTGTTTACCTTTGCCGGCGGTCTTGGCATGTTCCTGTATGGTATGCACGGTATGTCGTCCGGTATCCAGAAATCTGCCGGCAGCAAGATGCAGGAGCTGCTCGGGATTCTCACGAACAATCGTCTGGTCGCGGTGCTGGTTGGGGCGGCGCTGACAGCGATCATTCAGAGCAGCGGGGCTACTACGGTCATGGTCATCGGTTTTGTAAACGCCGGCATCATGACACTCAGCCAGGCGGTCGGTATCATCATGGGCGCCAATATCGGTACCTGTATCACGGCATGGATCGTATCGCTCGGGCAGGTGGGGGACAGCTTTAAAGCGCTCTCACCTTCCCTTTACGCACCTCTCATGGTCGGCATCGGAGCATTTTTGATCATGTTTGCCAAAAAGCCCAAGAAACAGATATACGGGGAAATCCTCATCGGTCTTGGCCTTTTGTTCATCGGTCTTGATTTTATGGGCGGCTCTGCGAAGAAGTATATGGATCTTCCCATTATTGCGGACGCGTTTCTGCTGTTTGGAAATAATCCCCTGATCGGCATAGCGATCGGTACGATCATCACAGCGATCATGCAGAGTTCTTCCGCTTCAGTAGGTGTGCTCCAGACACTGGCAGCCACGAGCGGGGCGGTCACGACGAGCGCTGCGATATACATCAGCCTTGGCTCGAATATCGGCTCCTGCCTTACCGCGATCCTCTCCAGCTTCGGCACGAGCAGAAACGCAAAAAGAGTAGCGGCAATGCATCTTCTTTACAACATCATCGGCGCGGCAGTATTCGGCACGCTCTGCTATATCTTCTTCTGCATCTCGCCGGGATTTGCGCACCGGAGCATTGACAGTGTCGGAATCTCCATGTTCCACACCGGCTTTAAAGTTGCCTGTACCATCATGCTGTTCCCGTTTGCGGAGCGGCTGGTCAATCTTTCCGGCATGTTTGTGAAGGGGGCGGAGAACGAGGCTCCGGCGGAGGACGAGGAAACCGTTACGCTGCGTCATCTGGACCGCCGTATCCTGAAATCCCCGGATTTTGCGGTGGAGAATGCGATCAAGGAAGTCGTGCATATGGGCGAGATTACAGCGGAAAATCTGCGCAATGCCTGTAAGGTGGTCATGAATTTTGACCAGGAGCTTTTGAAGAAAATCTACGTGACGGAAAAGACCATCAATGCCATGGAGGAGCTGCTGACCGAGTACCTTGTGGAGATCGATAACCTCTCGCTCACCGTGGAGCAGCACGATATCGTAAAGAATCTGTTTTACTCCGTCAGCGATATTGAGCGCGTGGGCGACCATGTGGAAAATATCGCCGAGATCATGGACGTCAAGAACGGCGCCGAGCCGATCAGCTTCTCACAGGAGGCGCTTGGCGAGATGGCGGAGATCATGGGGCTTGTAAAGGATGCTTTTTCCTGCGCGGTCAATGCCAGAAGCAAGATCAGCATTGAAGATGCGGTTCTGGTTGGAAAATACGAGGAAAAAGTGGACGATATGGAAGAGGAACTGCGAGACAAGCATATTGAGCGTCTGTCGAAGCAGCTCTGCAATCCGACAAATGGTGTGGCATTCCTGGATATTCTGAGTAACCTGGAGCGCATCAGCGATCATGCCTACAATCTCGCCGGTTATGTGATGAGCGAGCATGAGTGATAAAAGGCGCGGCAAAAAGGAAAGACGCCGTAAAAACATGTTTGGGAGAGGCAGCTTATGAGAGTTATCGCAGGAACGGCAAAGCGCCTTGCACTGAAAACAGCGGAGGGCATGGATACCCGTCCGACGACGGACCGCATCAAGGAAACGCTGTTCAATATGATAAATATGGAGATCCCGGAGTGCCGTTTCCTGGATCTGTTTTCCGGTAGCGGCGCGATCGGCATCGAGGCACTGAGCCGCGGAGCCTCTCTTGCCGTGCTGGTGGAGCAGAATAAAAAGGCGGCAGAATGTATCCGGCAGAATCTTACCTTTACCCGCCTTGCGGACCGCGCCGTGCTGATGCAGACGGACGTGCGCACCGCGCTTAGCAGGATGGAGGGTGAAAAACCGTTCGATATTATTTTTATGGATCCTCCCTATCGGCAAAGCCTGGAGCGGGAAGTGCTGGAAGCGCTGGCAGATTCTTCTCTGGCAGATGAGCAGACGCTGATCATTGCCGAGGCTTCCCTGGATACGGAATTTGATTATCTGGAGGCGCTGGGCTATTCCATGGAAAAATACAAGAAATACAAGACAAATGCGCATATTTTTATTAGGAAGAGCAAGGGGAGCACATTATGAAAAGAGCCGTTTATCCGGGCAGCTTTGATCCGGTCACCTATGGACATCTGGACATTATCCGGCGTTCGGCAGCGCTTGTGGACGAGTTGATCGTCGGAGTTTTGCAGAATAATCATAAAAAGCCGTTGTTTTCTTTGGAGGAACGTGTTAAGATACTACTGGAAGCAACAAAAGATATGAGCAATGTCCGCGTGAAGGCATTCACCGGGCTGTCCATTGACTTTGTGAAGGAATGCAACGCACAGTTCCTCGTCAGAGGGCTGCGCGCGATCACAGATTTTGACTATGAGCTGCAGATGGCGCAGACAAACCGTATCATGGCGCCGGATGTCGACACCATTTTTCTGACGACCAGTCTGCAGTACGCTTATTTAAGCTCTTCCACAGTCAAAGAGGTCGCATATTACGGCGGCGATATCAGCAAGTTTGTTCCGCCTGAGGTTGTGAGGGCGATCCGGGCGAAAATGCAGAAAAACTAATTAATAAGGAGAAAAAACATGAGCAGCAGAATTGAACAAATCATCGAAGAAATTGAAGAGTATGTGGACAGCTGTAAATTTCAGCCATTATCTTCCACAAAGATTGTGGTAAATAAGGAGGAACTGGAGGAGCTGCTCCGTGAGCTTCGTATGAAGACGCCGGATGAAATCAAGCGTTATCAGAAAATCATCAGCAACAAGGACGCGATCCTTGCCGATGCGCAGACGAAGGCGGACGCGATCATGGCAGAAGCGCAGGAGAAGCAGGCGCAGATGGTACAGGAAAACGAGGTTATGCAGGAGGCAATGAACCAGGCGAGCGCGCTTCTGGAGCAGACACGTCAGCAGGCGCAGGAGATTCTGGACAACGCGACGCAGGACGCAAACAATATCCGTATGAGCGCTATCAGCTACACCGACGATATGCTGGCAAATCTTGAGCAGATCATGAGTCATGCAACGGATACGGTCGGCGCAAAATACAATACCTTTATGAGTTCCCTGCAGTCCTGCTACGATATCGTGAGCAAGAACCGTCAGGAACTGTCTCCGCAGACCGGCAATGTTTCCAACTACGCTGCTGCGTCCCAGATGGATGAGGATGACGAATACGAAGAGGACGACGAATAATCCTTCATAAGGTATAGCAGAGTGCCATGATAACCGCTATAACAGTGATGGAAATTTTTGCGCCGATATAGCTTTTTACAGACAGTCCGATGACAGAGAGCATCCGGGCTGACTGTGCTGTGCAGCAAAGGCCGCCGAATGCGGATACCGCCGTCAGCAGCAGATATTTTTCACGGAAGGGCAGCGAGAGTGCTGCAATCCTGTGGATGCCGCTGCTGATCTCGACGATCCCGGAGAGAATTGCTACGGGATAGAGCGAATCCAGCGGCAGCGCGTCGATCATTGCGGTGAAAATGGCAAAGAGAAGGATATATCCGCCCAGTTTTGTGATACTGCAGATACTGTCTGTAATTGAGGCATCGACCATGGCAAATGTGATTGCTTTGGCGGATGCCTTGTTTTTTTCCGCCTCTCTCCCGGCAGGGACATTTTCCGGTCGTCCGGGTGGGAAGACGGTGTGTGTGTCGTTCTTTTTTTGCATACGGTAGCGGTGGTTGGAAAACAATCCGTACAGCAGCGGCGCGCCGAACAGAATGACGAGCGTCGGAAGAAGCAGCGCGGGTTCTTTCAGATGCCTGATCACCAGAATATTCGTCAGGAAAGCGGGGCTGATATTGTTGATAAAGGCAGCGAGGTAAGAAGCTTCCGTTTCAGAAATCTG
Source organism: uncultured Lachnospiraceae bacterium (assembly GCA_902473545.1). GTDB lineage: Bacteria > Bacillota > Clostridia > Lachnospirales > Lachnospiraceae > Marvinbryantia. The sequence goes on from CABRSG010000034.1 coordinate 11,191, forward strand.
CTGATTTTCCCTGAGATCGGAGAGCACCTTTGCGCCCATCGGACAGCCGCAGAAAAAGCCGACAAGGAGGGCATAGGCGCCGGAGGGCGAGATGGACAAGAGGGCAGTCAGCGGACGTGCAACGCGTCCGGCAAAAACAAGGGCCAGGTTGGAGGAGAGCAAAAGATGCGAGAGGATCATCACCGGGAGCAGGGTTGGCACAAGCGTCTCGTACCAGAGCAGCATCCCGCTGCAGGCGGCGGCGAAGCTCTCCTGCGGAAACAGAAGTACAAAGAAAAAAGCGGAAACGGCAGGAATACCGAAATATAAATTTTTCATGAATAACCTCTCTGAAAAACTGAATAAGTTGAACAGGGGGAAAGGATGTGTTATACTCTATTTATGTCCGGCGGGGATTAGAACATGATTTGCCTGGCTGAATAGATACGAAAATTTTAAAAAGGCAGGATTACAGCATGGAAATACAGATTTGGAGGGATTTGTTAGATCCATACGATTTAGCGGTACGGGAACTGACCACAAAATTTGAGCATTTACGTTATGAATATAAATCGCGCGGGGTATATTGCCCGATCGAGCAGGTTACGGGACGTGTAAAGACAATCTCCAGTATTCTGGATAAGATGCAGAAGAAAAATATTGAGATGTCAGAGATTGAGGAGCGTATGGAGGATATCGCCGGTATCCGCATTATCTGTCAGTTTGTCGAAGACATTCCCAAGGTCGTTAATCTGATTCGCAGCCGCGGCGATATGTCGGTAACGCATGAGAAGGACTACATCACAAATGCGAAGACAAGCGGCTACCGCAGCTATCATGTGATTATAAGCTATTCCGTAGAGCTGATGAATGGTCCGAAGACGATTCAGGCGGAGATCCAGATCCGCACGATGGGGATGAATTTCTGGTCCACGATCGAGCATTCGCTGCAGTACAAATATAAACAGAATATCCCGGATCATATCCGGGAAAAGCTGTTAAAATCGGCCGATGCGATCGTTGTGCTGGATAACGAAATGTCGCTGGTGCGTGATGAGATCATGGATGCGCAGAATTCCATGCAGCATCAGACGAATCTGGTCGCGGAGATCTTAAATAACATACAGAATCTCTACACGTATGCCAACAAGCGGGAAATCTCCAAGATCCAGACAGAATTTTACGAGGTTTATGCGGAGAATGATCTGGAGAAGCTTGAGCGCTTTCACAGGCAGCTTGACATGATTTCAGAAGGGTACCGGGCGCAGGAGCTGAGCTTTACCTGTGGAGAAACGATATGAAGATGGAATTACCGAAGAATTATGCGGAAAATATGAAGGAGCTTCTCGGAGAGGCTTATCTGGCGTACATAGAAAGCTTTGAAAAGGAAAGCGCGCAGGGGATCCGGGTGAATACCGGCAAGATTTCGGCGGAGGAGTTTCAGAAAATCAGCCCGTTTCCGCTTGTGCCGGTTCCCTGGGCGGAGAATGGATTTTATGTGACGGCGAACGACGCGGTGACGAAGCATCCTTACTACTATGCCGGCCTTTATTATGTGCAGGAGCCGAGTGCGATGCTTCCGGCGGCACTTCTGGGGGCGAAACCGGGCGAGCGGATTCTGGACTTGTGCGCAGCTCCCGGCGGAAAGGCGACGGAGCTTGGAAGCCGTCTGGCAGAGAAAGGTTTGCTGGTGGCAAACGATGTCAGCGCTTCCCGCGCGAAGGCGCTTCTGAAAAATCTGGAGCAGCATGGAATCGGAAACGTCTGTGTGTGCAGCGAGACGCCCGAAAAGCTTAGGAA
>CABRSG010000035.1 GCA_902473545.1 uncultured Lachnospiraceae bacterium
GCAGGTTTGCAAGGTGTGTTTTGAATCTCCAGTCAGAGGAAGAATCCATACCTGCGGAAGTGAATGCGCCGAGGATTCCAAGATCGTCCTTCTTCGCCTGGATATCTTCTACGACTGCTTTGAAGGTATCAAAGTTGTTGATCTCGTCCATAGAGGTAACTACTGCGCCCTCTGTCTCAAAGTAAGCGTTCATCAGCGCCTTATTGTAGATGATGCCGTAGGTTTCGATTACATATGCAATACCGGATACGGAACCTTCATCATTTACCAGCGCAAAGTCGTCGCTCTTTAAGTTCTTGTAAATCTCACTGTCCTTTAAATCCAGGCAGTAATCTTTCCATGTGGCAAGACCAACCGGACCGTTTACCTGAAACAGTGTCGGAGCTTCGCTCTTTGCCATCTCGGATTTCAGCGTGGACTCGTAGGTGCCGGAAGCCGCGGTAACAACCGTAACCTCTACGCCCGTCTCATCCGTGTAAGCTGCTGCCAGGTTTTCCCACTGCTCAGCCTGCTCCGGCTTGAAGTTCAGGTAATAAACCTTTCCGCTTTCTTCTGCGCTTGCCGGTACGGCTGCCAGACCTGCTGCCATTGCTGCGGATAATGCCACTGATAATGCTTTTTTCATTGTTTTCATAGTGCCTCTCCTTTTCTTTTATAAAATTGATTATTTTGGAAACGTTCTCGGTATTGTTACCGGTAACGTTTCCGGTTTCTGGTATTATAATAACACTGTTTAGAAATATTGACAAGTCCTTTTTTCTTCCTTTTCACCATTTCGTTTGATTTTCACAAAATCAGCGTCTTGTTTTTGTGCATTTTTTCTAATACATCCAGTGTTTGTCACGTTGTTTTACACTCTGCATCTACTGCCTTTAACTGTTCAAACAAGGACAAAAAAATGCAGCGGTCAGATTTTCATCCAGACCGCTGCATAATGATTCCGGGTTTCTTCCTGACTGTCTGTCTACAGATCTCATTTAGCAGCATCATGCGCAACCCTTTCTTCAAAAATTTTCCACCTGTGCGGTTGGAAAATTTTCTGCCCCGCGGCAGTTTTGTCGTGATGCTGTTATAGTATTTTTCTGGCTTCATTTCCATAGGGGCGGCAGGAATCGTAAAAAATCCGGCACGGATTGTAATTTGGTCATGACCTGCCCGCAATCATGTGCTATACTGTATACTGATTTTGGGTAAAGGAGGCTTTTTATGCGGATTGCAATTATAAGGACGCTGCTGGAGGATGAGGCTTTCGCACAGACCTGGTATGTGTTCTGGATTCTGCCCATATTGTTTATTTTGCTGAACCGGTTTATGCTCCCTGTCCATCCAAAGCTGCTCTTTGACGGACGGCTGCTGCAGATCTATATTGTGGTCAGCCTGTCGCTGCTGGCCCTGCTCTCGCTTTTTTCGCTCTGTTTTATTTCATGGCGACGAGCCTGAACCGCAACAGCCGTCTCCGGCAGGAAAATGAATTTCTTTCCATGCAGCAGCCGCTACGACAGTCTGAAAACTGCCATTGAAGAGACAAGGGAAGCCCGTCATGACATGAGACACCATTTCGACGCCCTGCTGCGTCTCGCTTCACAGGAAAAATGGGATAGCCTGACAGAATACTTGTTAAGTGTCCGCAAACGGATTCCCGATACGGAGGTGTATCTGTGCGATAACCAGGCTGCAGACAGCGTGGCAGGGCATTATGCGCTTTTTTTTGGCAATGCAGGCGTTCCCTTTGCCTGCGAACTTGATCTGCCCATCCACCTGCCAGTGCCGGAAATCGACCTGTGCCTTGTACTTGCCAACCTTCTGGAAAACGCACTGGAGGCAAGCCTGAAAACAGCACCTGCTAAAAGGAACGTCCATGTACAGGCATATCTGCATTCCGGCAATGTAATCCTGCTGACGGTGGAAAATGCCTTTGACGGGGAAATCAAAGAAAAAAACGGCGTGCTGCAATCCTCAAAACGCCGGGGAGCCGGAGTCGGAACACAGTCTGTGCGGCATATCGCAGAAAGAAATGGCGGATACTGCCGGTTCCTATATAGGGACGGGAAGTTTGTCGCCAATGTCATGCTGCGTGCAAAAACAGAACCGCAAGAATAATATATGTTAATGTTTCAAAAAGCCGCCCCGTCACCGGTGCGGCTTTCACATTTTTCATATCTTTTATTTTCCTTTTGCGCTGTCTGCCAGCTCCAGACGCACGAGCGCTTTGCGCAGCGCAGTCTCGGCGCGGTTGAGGTTGAGCATGGGATCTTTTCTCTGCAGGCGGCGCTCCGCGCGAACCTGCGCTTCCTTGGCGCGATTGATATCAATTTCCTCCGGCCACTCTGCCACCTCTGCCATGATCGTCACCTTGTCCGGCAGCACCTCCATGAAGCCGCTGTGGATCGCGGCAAGCTTTTTGCCGCCGCCCTCCTCCGTGATGGTGACAATGCCCGGCACGATCAGAAGCGTCATCGGGATGTGGTTTTTATAGATACCCACTTCCCCCTCGCTGGTCGTCAGCTCCACCATACTTGCTTTTCCCTCATAGAATACGCGTTCCGGTGAGATAATATTCAGTTGAAACAATTTATCGTCTGCCATACGCTCACCTACTTCACACGGGCAAGAACATCGTCAATCGTGCCGGCGTTGAGGAAGAAGCTCTCCGGTATGTCGTCATGCTTTCCTTCCAGGATCTCGCGGAATCCGCGGATCGTCTCAGCGATCGGCACGTAGCGTCCTTCCGTTCCGGTAAACTGCTGTGCAACATAGAACGGCTGGGACAAAAATCTCTGGATCTTTCTCGCACGGCTTACGATCAGCTTCTCATCCTCGGAAAGCTCGTCCATACCAAGGATCGCGATGATATCCTGCAGCTCCTTGTATCTTTGCAGAATTTCCTGCACGCCGCGCGCCACCTTATAATGCTCCTCACCCACAACGCGCGGGTCGAGGATACGGGACGTGGACTCCAGCGGGTCTACCGCCGGATAAATGCCAAGCTCTACGATGGAACGCGACAATACGGTGGTCGCATCCAGATGAGCGAATGTCGTCGCCGGAGCCGGGTCGGTAAGGTCGTCCGCCGGCACATAAACCGCCTGTACGGAGGTGATGGAACCGTGCTTTGTAGAAGTAATACGCTCCTGGAGAGCGCCCATTTCCGTCTGCAGCGTCGGCTGGTAGCCAACGGCGGAAGGCATACGGCCAAGAAGTGCGGACACCTCGGAACCTGCCTGTGTAAAACGGAAAATATTGTCGATGAACAGCAGCACATCCTTGCCGCCCTCATCACGGAAATATTCCGCCATGGTAAGGCCGGTAAGTCCTACGCGCATTCTGGCTCCGGGGGGCTCGTTCATCTGCCCGAATACCATGGTGGTTTTATTGATAACGCCCGACTCAGACATCTCGTGGTACAGGTCGTTTCCCTCACGGGTGCGCTCGCCCACGCCGGTGAATACGGAATAGCCGCCGTGCTCCGTCGCGATGTTGCGGATCAGCTCCTGGATGAGGACGGTTTTTCCTACGCCGGCACCGCCGAACAGACCAATCTTACCGCCCTTCTGATACGGGCAGAGCAGGTCGACAACCTTGATGCCGGTTTCCAGCATCTCGGTGGAGGTAGCCTGTTCCTCAAAATCCGGCGCTTCCCGGTGGATCGGCAGATACTGCACATCTGTCGGCGCTTCTTTGTTGTCGATCGGCTGACCGATGACGTTAAAGATACGCCCGAGCGTCTTCTCTCCTACCGGTACCGAGATCGGCGCTCCGGTGGAGATTGCCTCCATCCCGCGCACCAGACCGTCCGTCGGTCCCATTGCGATACACTTTACGGTGTCGTCGCCCAGATGCTGGGCAACCTCCACCACAAGCGTGCCGCCGTCCGACGTCGGAATATGAATCGCATCGTATATGCTCGGAAGCTTTCCTTCCGGAAACTTAATGTCAAGTACCGCACCGATAATCTGAGTGATTTTGCCTTTTACTTGTTCTGACATTCTTTTTCTCTCACTCCTTATCCGCCAATGCTTTAGCTGATCGCTTCCGCACCGGCAATAATCTCTGTTAATTCCTGCGTAATCGAGCTCTGACGCGCCCGGTTATACTGCAGAGACAGTTTTTCAATCATTTCTTCCGCGTTGCTGGTCGCCGAATCCATCGCCTGCATTCTGGCTCCGTTTTCGCTTGCCGCCGCCTCGATCAGCGAACCAAACAAAATACTGGTAACGTATTTCGGGATGATGATATCAAGCGACTGATCCTCCGCCGGTTCGTAGTTCATCGGCGTATTCAGATCCGCCTCACGCTGACGCGTCTTCTGCGTACCCGCCTCCAGCTCCTCCTCGGTAAATTCCACCGGCAGCAGCTTCATAAGCGTCGGAACATGCACCACCGTATTTTTAAACGCGGTGTACGCCACGTAAATTTCACCGATCTCGCCGTCCGTGAATGCCTTCAGCACCGCCTCACTGATCTCGCGTGCATCGGAGTACATCGGATTGTTCATAACGTCGCTGTAGTCCGCACGGACATGATAGCCGCGTCTCTCCAGGAAGTCTTTCCCTTTTCTCCCGATGGTGATCAGCTCGATGTCCTCTTTGGCAAAGCCGCTCCCGGTGACGAGCTTCTCCACACCGGAATTATAGCCGCCCGCCAGTCCGCGGTTCGAGGTGATGGTGATGATACATTTCTTTTTGCCCGCACCGCCCTGCAGATAAGGGTGTCTGATCTGCCCGGAATGCGACAGGATATGGGCAACCGTGCGGTACATTTTTTCGAAGTACGGCTTCGCCTGCTCCGCACGCTGCTTTGTCTTCTGCAGTTTTACGGTAGATACCAGCTTCATGGCTTTTGTAATCTGTCCGATGCTCGATACACTGCTTTTACGCCTCTGTATGTCTCTCATGGAAGCCATTTGGTATCACCCCTTACTTTTTAAAATTTGCTTTGCATTCCTCGATCGCCTGCACCAGCAGCTTCTCCGTTTCGTCAGAAAGCTCCTTCGTCTCGTCGATTGCTTTCCGTATCTCCGGATATTTGGTCTGCACCAGCTCAAACAACGCATCCTGGAACGACAGAATATCCTCCACTGCAACGTCCAGCAGATACTTCTTTGTCGCCGCATAAATAATCATGACCTGGTAGGCAACCGGCATCGGCTGGTACTGCGTCTGCTTCAGAATCTCCTTGATACGTTCGCCCTGCGCAAGCTTTTCCTTCGTGTCTGCATCCAGCTCGGAACCGAACTGCGAGAACGCAGCCAGCTCGCGGTACTGTGCCAGCTCGACACGGATCGGAGCCGCAATCTTCTTCATGGCCTTGATCTGCGCTGCGCCGCCTACACGGGATACGGAAAGACCGGCGTTTACAGCCGGACGGAAGCCCGCGTTGAACATCTCCGTCTCCAGATAGATCTGACCGTCCGTGATGGAAATAACGTTTGTCGGAATGTATGCGGATACGTCGCCCGCCTGCGTCTCGATGATCGGGAGCGCCGTCAGGGAACCGCCGCCCAGCTCGTCCGAGAGCTTCGCCGCACGCTCCAGCAGTCTGGAGTGCAGGTAGAAAACATCGCCCGGATATGCCTCACGGCCTGGCGGACGTCTCAGAAGCAGGGACAGGGTACGGTAAGCCGCCGCATGCTTGGACAGGTCATCGTAGATGATCAGCACGTCGTCGCCGTTTTCCATCCATTCCTCGCCGATGGCGCAGCCGCTGTACGGCGCGATATACTGGAGAGGAGCCAGCTCGCTGGCAGTGGAGGCAACGACGGTCGTGTAGTCCATCGCCCCGTATTCTTCTAAGGTTTTTACAATATTGGCAACGGTAGAGGATTTCTGACCAATCGCCACATAAATACATTTTACGCCCTGCCCCTTCTGATTGATGATCGTATCAATCGCGATGGCAGTTTTTCCGGTCTGTCTGTCGCCGATGATCAGCTCACGCTGGCCGCGTCCGATCGGTACCATAGAGTCAATTGCCTTGATACCTGTCTGCAGCGGCGTATCCACGGATTTTCTGGTGATAACGCCGGGAGCCACACGCTCAATTTCCCTTGTCTTGTCGGAAGGGATAGGTCCCTTTCCGTCAATCGGATGGCCGAGCGCGTTGACAACTCTTCCGAGCATGCCATCGCCAACCGGCACGGAAACCACGCGTCCGGTCGTCTTTACCGTATCGCCCTCGCTGATGCTTGACGCATCGCTGAGCAGTACAGCGCCGACATTGTCCTCTTCCAGGTTGAGCACCATGCCCTCGACCTCTCCCGGAAATTCCAGAAGCTCGCCCTGCATCGCGCTCTCAAGACCATGGATACGGGCAATCCCGTCCGACACCTGCATGACCGTTCCCACATTTGAAACAGACATTTTGGAGGAATATTTCTTTATCTCGTCCTTAATTACAGAACTGATTTCCTCTGGTCTTAAATTCATGAGGTTTGCATCCTTTCTATATTATTCCTGCCCGCATTTCTGCGGTTCCAGTGACGTTCTCTGAAGCCTGCGGACAACGTCCGTCAGCTTGCTGCGGATACTGCTGTCCACCACGGTGTCGCCGATGCGGATAACCAGTCCGCCGATCAGTGCCGGATCGACATCGTATGTCATCTCCATCTCCACATACCCGGTAGTTTCAAGCAGCTTCTTTCTGATCCGCTCTTTCCATTCTTCGGAAAGCTCCATCGGCGAGGTCACAACCGCCCTGCCGATTTTTTTGTATTCCTTTACTCTTGCCACGATATAGTCCAGTATGGCATCCAGCTCGCCGCACCGCTGTTTATTCACAATGATGCGCAGAAAGCCTGTCAGATTATCGCTGACACGACCTTTAAAAATCTTTTCCACCAGATTCAGCTTTTCTTCTTTTCCGATATCCGGATTTCGCAGAACCCGGGCAAGCTCCGGATTTTCCTCAAATGCCTTCCGGACGGCAAGCACCTCCTGCATCATGGCATCCACACTGTTTTCCTCTACGGAAAGGTCGAACAGGGCATCGCCATATGTCTTGGATACTAACTTTGCCATGTATCATCACCTATTTCCTTTAAGGTTTCTTCCATGAGGGATTCCTGCACGCTCGTATCGATGGATGCAGCAACCACTTTACCTGCCATGAGCGAAGCAATGGAAATCATTTCTTTCTTCATATCGTCCGCAGCCTTCTTTTTGTCCAGCTCGATCTGCGCCTGCGCCCGCGCGATGATGCGCGCCGCTTCTTCGTTCGCCTGCGCTTTGATGTCTTCCGCGTTCCGGAGCGCCTTCTGTCTCGCCTGGCTTAAAATTTCGTCTGCTTCTTTATTGATATTTTTTATTCTGGCGTCGTAGTCTTCCTTCAGCAGCTTTGCCTGCTCCTTGTCCGCCTGCGCTGTGTCGATGTCGTTTTTGATCCTCTCCTGACGCTTTTTCAGAAACTCCCTTGCCGGGTTGAAAAGCAAATAGGATAAAAATGTGAACATCACCAGCATGGCAAGCATCAACAGCACGGTATCCGCTATAAGCTGCGCGTCCAGATTAAATAATCTCTCCAAGGTTTCGCCTCCCTTCTGCTCGTTTTACTCGCAGAACCGCTTCGCGATGCACACGGGCTTCGCCCGGCGCCGCATGTCTCGGGTTTCTCTCTTCCGTTCGAAACACCTCGCGGAACTACGGCAGCGTTTCTTTCTATTTCCTGCCTACTCGCTTTTTACTCGCACTCTTTTCTCCCCTGGCATTACAGTTTTCCGAGCAGCGGGTTTGCGAACAGCAGAATGAACGCGATCGCAAGACCGTACAGACCGGTTGTCTCGGCAACAGCCTGTCCGAGAAGCATGGTGGAGGTGATGTCGGATTTCGCACCCGGATTTCTTCCAACGGCGTTTGCACCGTAACCTGCTGCGATACCCTGTCCGATACCAGGACCAACGCCGGCGATCATTGCCAGACCTGCTCCGATTGCAGAACACGCTAAAATTAAACCTTCGTTTGTAATCATTTCTTATTTCCTCCTGTTTAAAATATTTTGAAATTAGTTTTCTCCCGGCATCTTGTCTCTGGTAAATACCATCGTCAGCATACAGAATACGTATGTCTGGATCGCTCCGGAGAACACATCAAAGTAGATATGCAGAATACCCGGCCAGCCGACTGCGAATTTCGTGAGCAACTGATAGATCAGGGACATCATAACGGTGCCCGACAGAATGTTTCCGAAAAGACGCAGGGACAGTGAAAACGGCACTGCAATCTCACCGATCAGATTGATTGGGAACAAAAGCGGCAGCGGCTGAAACAGCCCTGTAAAGGCGCCGACTTTGTTGTACTTGATATTATTGTACTGAATGATCCCAAACGTGATCAGACCGAGCGGCAGCGTCACGCCATAGTCTGCGGTAGGCGGCCGCAGCCCGAAAAGACCGGAAATGTTGCTGACAAAGATGAATAAAAACAGCGCGCTGATATAGTTGACAAATTTCCCGGCGTATTTGCCCATACTGCCCTCAACCATCTTATCCAGCATCTCCACGATCAGCTCCACCACATTCTGGAAACCGCCCGGAATCTCCTCCGCGCGCTTTATCCTGCGGTTCGCCGCGACAGCAAAAATCAGAAGCACCGCCATCACGATGAGGACGCTGACATGTGTCGTGGTAATCCAGAGTTCCTGCCCGAACAGCTTGTATTTGATGAGACCGTGTACCATAAAGTCTACATCGCTTCCGCCTGCCAGCAAAAACCCTCCGCTAAAACCAGCACTTTCCACATTCTCACCTTCTTTCCTTCATAATGGTAGCGTCCTTACGTTTTTCCTTTCCGCCCGCAAGCCGGTGGATCAGCGGCTGTGTATATGCCCCCAGCTTCAGCGTGAGCAGCCCGAGAAATACCGCGATGATATCTCCGTGAAGACGCCACACCAAAACCACCAGGATCATTGCAGCCACGGTCCGCAGAACAACGCCTTTTTTCATGTGCTTCGAAGCATCCTCCTGCGTAAGCTCCAGAGAGTCCTCCACAAACCAGCACATATGAAACGCCATTCCCACGGCTCCGAGAACTCCGGCAAAAAGGCTCAGAAAAAATGCTGTTTTCGAATCTGCAAACCAGACAAGCGCCAGAGCAAGCAGCAGCCCCCAAAGCAGGATCCCGCCGGTCAGCTCCTTCAGCGTCGGATGCAGATTTCCCAGAAATTTCTTAATCCGTTCCATTGCCGTCGTCCTTCTTTCCGGATTTTCCATCCTTCGGCACCAGCTCCTGTACCAGCACCCAGGTATTGCGGCATCCTGCCAGGATTCCAAGAATCAAAAGCGGCAGTACCGTATGCCAGCCAAAGCGCTCGTCGAGCCAGGTTCCTATAAAGACGCATAAAATAACAGGGGCGAGCATGCTGATGCCTATCTGGGTAATCATTGCGATGTTCCGGTATACATCCTTCTTGAAATTCATACATGCCCTCCCTCGTTCATTTGGTTTTCATTCTAAAGCATCTTAAGCAAAATGTCCAGTAAAGTTTAAAATTTCACATAGATAATTTGCCGTAATTATCTGAAAATTGTGCATTTTGTTGTATTTGTTCGTTTTTCTTAAGACAAAACAGCGTTTTACCCTTCTGTCCGCTCATCGTGCAGCTCTCTCCAGATTTCAACGATGAGCATCAGGCTGACAGGTCCCAGCGCTACCCCGGCGACGCCGTACACGCAAATTCCGATGTAAACGGCAGCCACCATCGCGATCGGATAAATTCCCATGCGGTCGCCGATCAGCTTCGGCTCCAGAAATTCGCGCAGGGTGTTTGTAACCAGAAACAGGAGTACCAGGCAAACGCCCACCCAGAATTTTCCGGTAAACATCTGGAACGCGCCCCAGGGTATCAGGATCGTCCCGGTCCCGATGAAGGGAAGCGCGTCTAAAAGCCCGATGACGATCCCCATCAGCAGCGCATATGGATAGCCCAGGAGCGTCAGCCCCAGCACACAGATGACCGTAACGATAAAAATGATCAAAAGCTGCGCTCGGATCCAGGCGCCGCCCAGAGACATCATCGCCGCGTTAATCCTGCGCGCCCGCTCATAAACACCGTATTTTTTCAGCGCCTCACCGAGCTTTTCATAGTCCTTCAGGATCAGCATATAGGATACAAATACGATCAGCACCACGCCAAGCCATTCCAGCACGGACATCAGATAGGAAAGCGAATTTTTCAGCACGCCCGGCACCGCATAGGTCTGGATGCGCTGCTCCACAACCACCATATTGTCGTATATAAAGCTTTCCACCGCCTGCGCATGGATGCCGGTATTTTTCTCCACAACGCTGCAGCATACCTTCATCAGATGCTCCGCTTTCTGCATATAGGAATCAAAGTTTGCCGCCAGATTGCATATCTGCCGGATCAGACTGCTTCCGAGCAGATACAGCGCGATTCCGGCCGCTCCTGTAAGCAGCACCAGCAGAATGCCGCCCGCCGTCACCTTTTTCAGGTGCAGCTTTCGTTCCAGAAAAACCGCTCCCGGCATCAGAAAGCGCACCAGCACCCAGGCGATGAAAAAAGGAATCACAACCGGCAGTATGTATTTCATTCCCAGAAATACTGCAAGTGCGATCCCCGTCAATTTTACAATATCCTTATATAATCTGCGCATACTGTTCTCCAGAAGGTTTTAGTAAACGACAGCTTCCTCTGCCGCCTGCTATAGTATGCACACAATCCTTTCGATTTATTGATTTATTTATCGTTTTCCGCGAGAAGCTTTTCCTTCAGCGTCCGAAGAACACCGTCCTCCCGGTAAGAGGGCGCCTCATATTTTGCAGCCTCCTTCAGAGCCGGATGCGCGTTCGCCACCGCATAGCTCTCTCCCGCCTGCTTTATCATGCCGACATCGTTGCAGTTGTCGCCAAACGCCATCGTCTCCTCCCTCGTGATACCAAGCTTTTCCTGCAGTGCGCGCAGCGCGATGCCCTTGTCCGCCGTCCTGTCCATGCAATCTATCCAGAAGGTGCCCGCCTTCACCACATTGAGTGTTTTCCCGAATCTTTCCTGCAGCTCTTTTTCCAGCTTCTCCGGCGCTTCCTGCTGATAGATTGCGATTTTATTTGTTTTTCGGCAGTACAAAATCAGATCCGGTACCGCCTCTGTCTGAATGTGGAGCGCTCTCAGTCCTTTCAGAAATTCCTCGCTTGGCGATTCCGTGTAAAGCGTCTCCGGCGTCGAAAGAATAATCTCCGTGATACCGAGACTGCGAAGATATCTGACCATTGCCTCCGCTGTCTCGGGCGGAATATAGGTCACGGAAACAATCTCCTCATTCTTCAGCACGCAGGAACCATTTTCGGTGATGAAGTAAATATCTTCTGCGATCGCATCAAACAGGTACCGCATACTGCTGTAATGCCGTCCGCTCGCCGCCGCAAAAAGGATCCCCTTTTCCTGCATTCTGCGGATAACCTCGTAAATATCCTCATTCAGTTCGTTTGTCCCCTCCGGGACCAGTGTCCCGTCAATATCGGACGCCGTCAGTTTTATCATCCTTCATTTCTCCTTCTGCTGTCAGTTTCTCCAAAAATCCCATCCCTATGTAGGAACACATTCGCACAAAATCTCTGCCTCTCATTCCGGACAATGAGCCTGCACGACCGCCGGGAATCCGACCGGCTGACAGGAAAATTCCATCTCTTTTCCAGTCGTCGGATGCATGAATGCCAGCCTGCTTGCGCAGAGCGCGATCTGTTCCCCGCGCTGCGCCTGCGGATTGTACTTTGCATCCCCGTAAAGCGGCGCGCCGCTCTCCGCCATCTGCACGCGGATCTGATGATGCCGCCCGGTATGCAGATTTATTTTCACAAGCGCTCGTCCTTCCGCATCCGCAAGCACCCGATAGTTCAGCGCCGCCCGCTTGGCGCCCGGCGTCTTTTCCGGAACCGCACGCGAACAATTCCCGGACGGTTCCTTTTTTAAATAATGTATCAGCGTTCCTTCCGTCTGCGGCAGCCTCCCGCAGACAACGGCAAGATACTCCTTCCTCATCGTTCCGTCCTGTACCTGGGCGCTTAACTTCGCCGCCGCAGACGGCGTCTTCGCAAAAACAACCAGGCCCTGCACCGGCTGATCAAGGCGATGCACCACCCCAACATACGGATTTGCCTTTTCGTATTTTTCCATCAGGTATGTGCGCACCATGCTCTCCAGATCCATTCGCCCGAAAGACGCATTCTGCACTGCAAGTCCCGCGGGCTTTCTGCAGACAAGAAGCTGTTTGTCCTCATATATAATATCCGGCATAAAATCTCCTAACTATAACGTCGTTTTCTGCCGGGATCCGATCCTCCCGACACTCAAATCCCAGTGATATAAAAAAGCGCTGCCGCAGTTGACTTTGCAATCAATCGTGCGACAGCTCCTTTTTACGCTAGTAGGAATTACTCTGTCATTTATAATTTAACAACGTTAGCTGCCTGCATTCCGCGAGCGCCTTCTGTCAAATCGTAAGAAACAGCCTGACCTTCTTCCAGAGATTTGAATCCTTCACCCTGGATAGCTGAGAAATGTACGAATACATCTGCTCCGTCTTCGCCTGTGATAAATCCATAACCCTTTTCTGCGTTGAACCACTTAACTGTACCCTTGTTCATTTCGGTACCTCCATAAAATAAATAAAAAATTGTAGAATGTAGCTACATCTGCATTATATGCCGAGGTGGATACCATTGTCAAGGAATTTTTTGGCTAAAGAGTTACTATTCGCAGCCGATGTGGCTATACAGTCAGGCTCGTCATGCTTACATGTAAGAGACTGGCTGTATAGCCACATCAATTCTGCGAAG
>CABRSG010000036.1 GCA_902473545.1 uncultured Lachnospiraceae bacterium
AAGATCAAGCGCCCACAGCCGCTCCGTCAATCCGCGCAGCAGGCTTTCCTCTGCCGCCTCACCAGCCGGCACATCACAACCTTCCGCCGCTTTCTGCTCCATCCGCGCACCAAGGCTTTCCGTCTGCGAGGTTGTCACGAGATCAATCAGAATCTCCCCGGTCTTTTTCGCCTTGCGCACCAGCAGGTGGCGCAGATAGCCGGTATGTCTCAGCTTATGATAAAACGGCGCCGGATTTTCCCGGAAATACGCCAGCACGCACGCCAGAATCTTGCGGAAATTTTCGGCCACAATGCGGCAGTCCGAGACCGTCACGATATCATAGAAGCTCCCGCGTTTGTGCATACCGAGTGCCAGCGGTCCGTCAAAATATTCATCCCCGAAGGAGAATTCCATTTTGTTGCGGTAGCCAAACTGCTCCGGACTGCCGAGGATTCCCTCAAACTCGTACCCCGGGCACACGTCGTCGAGCAGCTTTTTCACCTGCTGCGCTTTCATGGCAATCTGCTCCTCATAGGGAAGGTTCTGGTACGTGCAGCCGCCGCAGTCTGCAAAATGCGGACACTGCGGTTCTATCTCCTGCGGCGCTTTTTCCAGAACTTCCAAAATGCGCCCTTCCGCCTTTCCCTTGCGGATTTTGTTGACCGCGAGCCGCACCCGCTGCCCGGCGACGCCGTTTTTTACGATGACTGGCTTTTCCTCCCCTTCAATCATCGTCACCCCCTTATTCGGGAATAAGATTTCACTGATTTTCCCTTCCAGGATCTGTCCCTTTTTCATACGCTTTCCTCCAAAAAATAACCGCCGCAATATATGCGGCGGCTCTCTCATTTCTTTTTTCTTGCCGGCAATTATTCTTCTGCAGCCGGTTTTTCCTCTTCGTCCACGAAGATTTCTTCTTCCTCTTTTTCTTCTTCCGGAGCTTCTTCTTTTTCTTTTTCTTCTTCCTCTTCCAGCTCGTCTTCGAAGTAGTCGTCGAAATCGTCATCGAAGTCATCGTCAAAGTCTTCCAGATAATCCGGCGTGAGATATTTGTAAACTGCAACTGCGATACCTGCAACTGCCGCTACTGCACCGATGATCGCCAAAATCCACAGCACTGTATTTTTTGCTTTCTCATCTTCTTTTTTCTGGATTACTGCCAATAAATCTTCCCACTTGTTCATGTCCTGCACATCCTTTCTTAGAGTTCATTTCGTATTTTTCCATAGTATAACACAAAACATCCGTCTTTACCATACTAAATTTACAATTTCTGCAACTTTGCAAATGCCGCAAACATTTTTTTCACACCGCAGCGCTCAAAGTTCACGGTCACCTCGTAGTCCTTGCCGCCATCCGTGATATTTTCTACCACGCCGGTACCGAATTTGATATGTCTGACCGTGTCGCCGACGCCGTAGTCAAGATGATCCGCCTTCGTCACCTTAAACTGGTTCGCGTCGAACGCCTTGCTGTGGAACGCCCTCTTTGCCTGCATATAGGGCGAATCTGCGGGCGGCTCCGGCTTTTTAAAGCCCCTTCCCCGCTCTGGCGCCTGACCATCTGACGACACCTTTGCTCCCGCCGGTTTCCTGTTCGTCTCCAGCAGCTCCTGCGGAATCTCCCGCAGGAAACGCGAGATCGCGCTCATGTGCGTCTCACCGCGCGTCATACGCATCCGCGCACAGGTAAGCGTCAGATGCTTCATCGCACGCGTGATGCCGACATAGCAGAGACGCCGCTCCTCCTCCAGCGCCTCCGGGTCCTCATCAAAGCCCACGTGACTTGGGAAAAGCCCTTCTTCCAGTCCGGTCAGGTAAACGTTCGGAAATTCCAGCCCCTTCGCGCTGTGCAGCGTCATCAGCACCACCCGGCTCTCATTTTCATCAAGGCTGTCAATATCCGCCACCAGCGCCACTTCCTCCAGAAAGCCGCTTAAAGTCGGATCGCCTGTGCTCTCCTCATAGGTAACAACCTTTGAGATCAGCTCGTCAATGTTCTCAATGCGGGCGCGTGCCTCGTCCGTATCCTCCGCCTCCAGCTCCTTCACGTAGCCGGTCGACTCGATAATCTGCGAAAGCAGATCATTCACACTCAGGAACTCCGCCTGGCTGCGCAGCGTCCGTATAAAAGTGACAAAATCCTGCAGCTTCCCGCTGCTGCGCGCCATTCCCGGGATCTCCTGCGCCTGTTCCAGCGCCTCATAAAAGCTGATGTCCTGATCCATCGCGTAGGTCTGCACCTTCGTCAGCGTCGCCGCCCCGATTCCCCTGCGCGGAACATTGATGATGCGGCGCACCGCAAGATCATCGCGGGCGTTGTCCACGGTTTTCAGGTAGCAGAGCAGATCCTTGATTTCCTTTCTGGCGTAGAAATTTCCCCCGCCGACAATCTTATAGGGAATATTGGCCATCAGAAATTTTTCCTCAAACAGACGCGACTGCGCGTTCGTGCGGTAAAGAACGGCAAAATCGCCGTACTGCGCCTCGCCGCGGCGCACCTGCCCGGCGATATTTTCAGCAACAAATTCCGCCTCGTCGAAGGCGTTTGGAAACTGCTTTGCCTTAATGAGACTCCCCTCCTCATTCTCTGTCCAGAGGGATTTTTCTTTTCTGCCCACGTTATTTTTAATAACATTATTCGCCGCGTCGAGAATGTGCTGCGTGGAGCGATAATTCTGCTCCAGCTTGATCACCTTCGCATCGTCGAACACCGTCTCAAAGTCGAGAATATTGCGGATATTTGCCCCACGGAACTTGTAAATCGACTGATCGTCGTCGCCGACCACGCAAAGGTTCCGGTATTTTGCCGCCAGCAGGCTGATGAGCTGAAACTGCGCTGTGTTTGTGTCCTGGTACTCGTCCACCATGATATAACGAAAACGATCCTGGTAATACGCCAGCACATCCTCGTACTTCCGAAAAAGCTCCACCGTTTTCACCAGAAGGCCGTCAAAATCGAGCGCGTTGTTGCGCTTTAGCTGCGCCTGGTACTCCACATATGCCGCAGCGATCCGGCGCCCCTTGAAATCCCCGAAATTCTGCTTTTCAAACGCCGTCTCCGAGATCAGCTCATTTTTTGCCGAAGAAATCGCCGCAAGAATCGAGCGCTCTTTTAACATCTTTGTGTCGATATTCAGCTTCTTGCAGATATCCTTCATCAACGATTTCTGGTCGTCTGTGTCGTAGATCGTAAAATTGTTCTCGTAGCCGAGCCGGTCAATAAAGCGCCTCAGAATGCGCACACACAGCGAATGAAAGGTAGACACCCAGACACTGCCCGCCTCCGGTCCCGCCAGCTTATCCACGCGCTCGCGCATCTCGCCCGCCGCCTTATTGGTAAATGTGATCGCCAGGATATTCCACGGCTTCACCCCTTTTTCTTCTATTAAGTATGCAACGCGATGCGTAAGAACCCGCGTTTTGCCGCTTCCCGCGCCCGCCAGTATCAAAAGCGGACCTTCTGTATGAAGGACCGCCTCCCGCTGCATATCGTTCAAATGATCATATGTACTCATTTTTCCTCCGAAAATTTATTTTATACTTGTCATGTAGTTTTAAAAACTGTATAATGTAGTCCAGAAGGAGGGATACGTAATTATGACGATTAACCCAGACGATATACTCCAGAGCATTCTGGACAGCCTTTCCCATATGGACTACATTAAACCGGATGATATTCCGAATATTGACTTATACATGGACCAGGTGACTACCTTTATGGATGCCCAGCTCTCCGCCGCAAAGCGCTACCCGGAAGACAAGGTACTCACCAAGACCATGATCAATAATTACGCCAAAAACCGTCTGCTGCCGGCGCCGGACAAAAAGAAATACTCCAGGGAGCATGTGTTGATTTTAATCTTTATTTATTATTTTAAAGGTTTTCTCTCAATCACCGACATCCAGTCGCTGCTCGACCCGCTGGCAAAAAAATATTTTAAAAACCAGGATGGCTTAAACATCGAATCCCTTTACCGCGAGGTATTCAGCATGGAAAAGGGACAGATGGCGCATATGAAAGAGGATCTGCTTGCAGATTATCAGACAGCAATGTCCACATTTGCGGACGCACCGGAGGAAGACGCCGAAGCTTTGCGCCTCTTCTCCTTCCTCTGCCTGCTGAGCTTTGATGTCTACGTAAAAAAGCAGATCATCGAAAAACTTATTGATTCTCTTCCAGACGGCTGAACACCATCTGGTATCCGTCACTTCCGTAGTTCAGAGAGCGGTTTACACGGCTGATGGTGGCCGTGGAAGCCCCTGTCTGCTCCGCAATCTCCAGATAGGTTTTGTTCTGCGTCAGCATCCGCGCCACCTCAAAGCGCTGTGACAGCGACAGCAGCTCATTGACCGTGCAGACGTCCTCAAAAAACAGATAGCATTCTTCTTTGTTCTTTAACTGAAGCACCGCCTCAAACAGATGATCTACCGCTTCCGTTCTGATTGTTTTGCTCATCTTTTTCCCTCCACTGAAATTCCATCGCGTTTTCCATAATTAATATGCTGCATCAGCGCTTCCACGCTACGGTTCGCCACCAGCTCCTCCGGGAAATCCAGCTCCTCCAACAGTCTTACGCACCGCTCATGGCGTCCGATGTCCGTCGCCACATGTGCGTCACTCCCCAGAATCACCGGAACCTGCTGTTCTTTGCACAGCCTCAAAATCTCCCGGTCGTTCGGCTCCGCATTCTGGCGGAAACCATCCGGGTTCAGAGAATTATTGTTGATCTCCAGCAGAACGCCCGTCTCCTTCGCCGCTGCCACCAGCCGCTCATAATCTATCTCATAGCGCCCGTCGTCGGGATGTCCAATGATATTGATGTAAGAATTTTTCATCGCGCCGATGTATGCGTCTGTGTTTTCTTTCCTTGTACCCGGCTGAATGCACGGCGTATGCAGGCTCGCGATCACCACATCCATCTCGCACAGGATATTCTCCGGCAAATCCACCTTTCCCTCGTAATCCATGATGTTCAGCTCCACTCCCTGCAGCACCGTGATACCCTCCAGCGTGCGCGGCACCACCTTCAGATTGGAAAAATAAAAATCATGACAGCTTCCCGGCATCTGCGGCGCATGATCCGTAATGCCAAGGAGCGCAAGCCCTTTCTTCCGCGCGCTTCTCGCCATCTCCCAGATAGTGTTGTAGGCATGTCCGCTCGCCAGCGTATGTGTATGTACGTCTAAAACGTCCCGCATTTCTTCACTTCTTTCTCGTCAGTTTCACGCTTCACCTTGTCAACGTGGATATTATAACACGAATCCGCCCCGGTTAGCAACCTTCAAAATATGCATGTTACAGTGGCTTTTTTCGCAAAAATATGATACCATATATTGAAAATTAAGAATATCTTACCAGAAAGGATGGAATACTTACAATGGGAAAACTTACGAAAAATAACAACACCTACGTACACAAAAACAGCGGCGTCTGTTCCTCCGCAGTAGAATTTGAGGTGGAGGACAATCATCTGAAAAACGTTCACTTTATCGGCGGCTGCAACGGAAACACCACCGGCATCGGCAAGCTCGTGGAGGGTATGGAGATCCACGACGTTATCCGCCGCTTAGAGGGCGTTCCCTGCGGAATGCGTCCCACCTCCTGCCCGGACCAGCTTGCAAAAGCTTTGAAGGCGTATCTGGCGGAAGCCGGCTGTTAACTGCCTGTAACGGTGAACGGAGTGAACAGTAACGCCCTGTTACAACTACCTGCAGAAGCTGTCACATTTCCGTTGCTTTTTTAAAAATGCTATATTATAATGGAAACGAATTTTAAATATGAACAAATGGAGGATCTGTTATGAAAATCACGAACGACATCCGTTACGTTGGCGTAAATGATCACAAGGTTGATCTCTTTGAAGGCCAGTACGTCGTACCAAATGGCATGGCATACAATTCATATGTTATTCTTGATGAAAAGGTTGCTGTTATGGATACCGTCGATATCCATTTTACCCACGAATGGCTGGACAATATCGCCGCTGTTCTGGATGGAAGAAAGCCGGACTATCTCGTTATCCAGCATATGGAGCCGGATCATTCCGCAAATATTGCCAATTTTCTGAAAGCATACCCGGACACGACCGTGGTTGCGAACGTAAAAACCTTCGCGATGATGGATCAGTTCTTTGACCTGGACGAATCTGTAAAGAGACACACCGTAGAAAACGGAGGCACGCTCTCTCTCGGTAAGCATCTGCTCACCTTTGTATTCGCCCCGATGGTTCACTGGCCGGAGGTTATGGTGACCTACGACAGCACGGAGAAGGTTCTTTTCGCCGCTGACGGCTTCGGAAAATTCGGTGCAAACGACGTGGACGAGCCCTGGGACGACGAGGCGCGCCGCTACTACATCGGCATCGTCGGCAAATATGGCGCACAGGTGCAGAATCTTTTAAAGGTTGCCGGCACTCTGGACATCCAGATTATCTGCCCGCTGCACGGACCGGTGCTGACGGAAAACCTGGGACATTACATCGGTCTTTACGATACCTGGTCCTCCTACAAGGTAGAGAGCGAGGGCATTGTAATCGCCTACACCTCCGTTTACGGAAATACAAAGAAGGCGGTTGAACTTCTCGCTGCAAAAATGGCGGACGAGGGCTGCCCGAAGGTAATCGTACACGATCTTGCGCGCACAGATATTGCGCAGGCAGTGGCCGACGCGTTCCGTTACGGCAAACTGGTGCTCGCCACCACCACCTACAACGCGGAGATTTTCCCGTTCATGCGCGAGTTTATCAACCATCTGACAGAGCGCAACTTCCAGAACCGCACGGTTGCTTTTATCCAGAACGGTACCTGGGCACCGCTCGCAACTAAGGTGATGAAGGGTATGCTCGAAAAATGCAAAAAGCTCACCTACGCAAACACTGAGGTTACAATTAAGTCTTCCGTAAAGACAGAGACAAAAGAAGCGCTCGACGCACTGGCTGCAGAGCTTTGCAAGGACTACATCGCGCAGTCGCCGGAAAAGGCAAACAAGAACGATATGACTGCACTCTTCAAGATCGGCTACGGTCTTTACGTTGTCACCAGCAACGACGGCAAGAAGGACAACGGTCTGATCGTAAATACCGTAACGCAGCTCACAGATACGCCGAACCGTGTCGCGGTAAATATTAATAAACAGAATTATTCTCACCATGTGATCAAACAGACCGGCAAGATGAACGTAAACTGCCTGTCCGTGGAAGCGCCGTTTGAGATCTTCCAGCGCTTCGGCTTCCAGACCGGAAGAACCACAGACAAGTTTGAGGGTTTTGCACCGCTCTACTCTGACAACGGACTCGCTTTCCTGCCGCGTTACATCAACGCGTTTATGTCGCTTGAGGTGGAATCCTATGTAGATCTCGACACACACGGCATGTTCATCTGCCGCGTAACCGAGGCGCGCGTGATGTCCGATAAGGAAACCATGTCATACACCTACTATCAGAAAAATGTAAAGCCAAAGCCACAGACTGAGGGCAAGAAGGGCTTTGTCTGCAAGGTTTGCGGATACATCTACGAGGGCGACACGCTTCCTGATGATTTCATCTGCCCGCTCTGCAAGCACGGTGTAGCTGATTTCGAACCGATTGAGTAAGGGCATTTTTAAGATGGTTTTTGGAGGACTGCTGCTTAGGCGGCAGTCCTTTTTATTATATGTTTATCTTCAGCAGCCGTTCCCGTTCCAGGCAGGTATGCTGCGGATTAGTGATTTTTAATGCTGCTGATAATCGATCACAGCAATCTCCTGCATTCAAATTTCTTTGTGTCAGGGTAATATGTCATTATGACAAATAAATGTTCCCTCACATCATTTTGCGCCCTGCATATATTAACTCTGACGAGTAAATTCACGGAGTTTATTTATGAAAAGAAAACTGACTGCGCTTCTTTGCGCCTCTCTTCTGACCGCCGCCCTTCCGTTTCCGGCATGCGCTGCGGAAACAGAAGCATCCCTGCAGAAAGTCACCCTGAACGAGGTGGCGCATTCCATCTTCTATGCACCACAGTACGTTGCCATCGAGCTTGGCTATTTTGCTGAAGAAGGCATCGACCTGGAGCTGGTGTGCGGCTTCGGCGCCGACAAGGTGATGACCGCCGTCCTCTCCGGCGATGCCGAGATCGGCTTTATGGGAAGCGAGACAACAATCTATGCCTACAACCAGGGGGCAAACGATTATGTGGTAAACTTCGCACAGCTTACACAGCGCGCCGGAAACTTCCTGGTGGCAAGGGAAGAAATGCCGGACTTTGACTGGGACGATCTGAAAGGCGCAATGGTGCTTGGCGGAAGAAAAGGCGGTATGCCCGAAATGGTATTTGAGTATATCCTAAAGCAGCACGACATTGATCCGCTCGCAGATCTTACCATCGATCAGAGCATCGACTTCGGCTCCACCGCTGCCGCGTTCTCCGGCGGGCAGGGAGATTTCACGGTTGAATTCGAGCCTTCCGCAACTGCACTTGAAAAAGAAGGCGTCGGCTACGTCGTCGCCTCCCTCGGCGTCGATTCCGGCTATGTTCCCTACACCTCCTACAGCGCAAAATCCAGCTATATGGAGGAGCATCCCGACATCATCCAGGGCTTCACGAACGCGCTGCAAAAAGGCATGGACTACGTAAACAGCCACACACCGGCAGAGATTGCCGAGGTTATCGCCCCGCAGTTCCCGGACAGCGACCTGGAGACCATCACCACGATCGTCACGCGCTACGCCGAACAGGATACCTGGAAAGAAAATCTGATATTTGAGGAAGAGAGCTTCACGCTTCTGCAGGATATCCTGGACACCGCAGGAGAGCTTTCCGGGCGCGTTCCCTACGAAAATCTGGTAACGACGGAATTTGCCGAGAACGCCGCGAAATAATCGTAAAGCGGGCACCCGCAATGGGTGCCCGTTTTTTATGCCGACTCACTGTCATTATCTTTAAATTTAATCTGTTTTGATACGCTCAGCGCCATCGTCATCTCCGCCATCAGGAACACAATGGACGTGCCTCCGTAGCTGACGAACGGCAGCGTGATGCCCGTCGTCGGAATCGCGTTTGTGACAACGGCGATGTTGAGCACTACCTGCAGCGCAATATGGATAAAGATACCGGACGCAATCAGCGAACCCAGAAGATCGGGCGCGTTCTGCGCGATAAAAAGCAGGCGGTACAGCATGAAAGCAAACAGCATGGACAGCACCACCGCACCGAAAATTCCCAGCTCCTCGCAGATGATCGTGAGGATCATATCATTCTGCGCTTCCGGAACATAGTCAAGCTTCTGCAGGCTGTTCCCAAGCCCCTTTCCAAACACACCCCCGGAACCGATCGCATAAAGCCCCTGCATGATCTGATAACCGCCAAGGCTGGAATTCGCCTCCGGATCAAGCCATGCGATGACACGGCGCAGACGGAAATTTTCACTGCCGCTCAGCGTCTGCGCGTACATGATCACGCCGACTACCCCCACTGCCACAATCACTGCGCCGACAATAAACGGCGTTTTCTTGGGGAAAACAATAAACAGCATCCCGACCGTAATACCGGCAATAATGATCGCCGTACTGAGATTATCCGTAAAAAACAACGTGAGCGCTGAGCTAAGCGCACCGCACCCAAGCACGATCCAGAACGCTTTCATGGTTTTCATATTCTTCCCCATCTTTACAATCAGCACCGACAGGAATAAGATAACCGCAAGCTTGGCTATCTCGGCGGGCTGGATCGAAAGCGAACCAATATAGATCCAGCGCTTTGCACCGTAGATTTCGGTTCCTACAAATTTTGTGATAAACAGCAGGATATTCGCCACCACATAGAGCAGACCGGCAAATTTCGCATAAACATGATAATCAATCTGTGAAAAGATCAGCACCGCCACAAAGCACACCGCACTGATCGCCGCCTGCCTTTTAAAATAGTACATACCGTCGCCAAAGTCAATCTGCGCCGAATATGCGCTTGTACTGTATAACATAACCAGACCAAAGCAGGTCAGCAGAATGATACTTGCCAGCAGATTGTAATCGTAATAATGAAACACCTGCTTCGCGGCGGTTCCCGCTGATTTTGCCATGCTCCGAACCTTTTTCTTCTTTGCTGTTGCCATGGATTTCTCCTTACTTTTCCAAAACCATTTCTCTGTTCTTCCGTAAATTTTAGCACAATCGGACAGCAGATACAACGAAAACTTTTACGGAATCACCTCCAGATACTCCGGCAGGTAGCTGCAAAGAAATGCATCTACCCGGTTTTCCTGCCGCAGCTTAAAGCAGCCGTATTCAAATACCACTTCATTCACCGTCCACTCCCGCTGGCTCACTTCATATGCTCTGACAATATCATGCGTGATAATCTCTTTTCCCGTCCGGTCCCGCATCCCGGAGCTTATCTGCTGATTTTCCATATTTATATTCATTCCTTTCGCTTCACTCAAACACAAAATGTTATAAAAATGGGAGCGCCGACTCAGACGACAGCGCTCCCCGCTTTACATTTTCTAGTATTCTTTGATTTCCCCGCATGCCATTTTCGTACCGGAATCCCCGGAAGGCTGCGTCCGGAAATCATCCGGCATATCATGGACGATCACCGTGCGGCCGACGACTTCCTCCGGCGTGAAACGATCGGTAAAAAAGACTGACAGCGCATATCCGTTATTTTCCAAAAGCGGCGACAGGTCGCCCGCATGAAACGGATGATTGCACTTTCCCGGATTAAAATGTCCTCCGACGTCCGCAAACGGATCTTCCTCCGTTCCTTTGCAGACGCTTCCCTCGTGGATATGAAATCCAAAAAAATTTCCACCGCAGACGCCCTCCTTCACCGGAAGACCGGCAATCTCCGCCGTCACAAGCGTACCGCCCCAAAGCGGGTAAAACAATACGTTTCCGCAGATGCAATCCGTCTTTTGCTTCCCGTAGATCATCGCGTATGCCTCCGGCTTTCCCGTTCTTATCCTGTGCAAAAGCATCTCCATATTCCCGGAAATACCGCTGAAATTGTCACAGCTCAGGGTTCCTGCCAGCTTCTTTTCCATATTCAATCCCCGCAGTCCAGGCATGATGCCGGCTGATCGAAGCTTAAGTTGAATGCATAGAAGTTTCTGCTGTCCAGCTTATCCTGCACAAGGCGCAGCGCTTCACCGAATCTCTGGTAATGCACCACCTCGCGTGCACGCAGGAAACGAATCGGGTCCGCCACCTCCGGCATGTTACGCACGACACGCAGAATGTTATCATACGTGGAGCGCGCCTTCTGCTCTGCCGCCATGTTCTCATGCAGATCCGTGATCGGATCGCCCTTCGCCTGGAATTCACAGGCGTTAAAGGGAACTCCGCCCGCTGCCTGCGGCCAGATGGAAATGGTGTGGTCGATATAATACGGACCAAGCCCGGAATTCTCAATCTCCTCCATCGACAGGTTTCTGGTGAGCTGGTGAATGATCGTAGCGACCATTTCAAAGTGCGCCAGTTCATCCGCTCAGCATTGATGGATATCAGCGCTTTTCTCCTCATGTAAATCTTCCTGCTTCCACATAAGCTCTGCCTCCGCCTGCAGCAAAAATTCCACTGTCGCCCTCTTCAGACGATCGATTTGCTTTTCGCGTTCCTCCTCCGTCAGCTCCGAAAAATGGATTCTGGCAGTGAAGTTCTCCAGATGCAATGTTTTTATATTTTCTTCCACAATATCACCCCTGTCATCCTATGTCTGACAGGTTGTACCAGTTGCCTTTTCTCATCCGCACTGCATACAATTTCTTCCTGCAGCTTCATAAAAGCCATGATTGCAAAAAAATCCGAACCCATCATCTGAGTTCGGATCTATCTCCTGGAGCATACGGGATTCGAACCCGTGACCTCCACATTGCGAACGTGGCGAGCTCCCAGCTGTGCTAATGCCCCAAAACTTATAATTTATTATACCACTCCGTCTGAAAAATGCAACAGGAAATTTAAAAAAAGTTTAATGGTACCATTTAAGCTTTGGGATCGTCCAGAAGCTCTCGCCGGGATGATAGGTAAGCTCCACCTGCCTGGTAACGCCATGATCCTCCACGCGGCACTGAAACTGCTTATATTCCTGGAAACGCGGGCTGCTGCTCTGATAGCTTGACAGCACCTTAAAGGATTCCCCGTGAACGCCGATATACAGAGGAATCATATTGCCGCATTTATCAAAAGATACAATAACCGGAACGACCGTCATGGATTCCGGGAAATAAGACGGATCGGTTAGCTGTGTACGCATCCTTGTGGACTCCTTTTATTTATTCTAATCATATTATAAAACATATGTTCGAAAAGTAAAGAGGGAAATATTCCCAGACACGCATCTGATCACAATTAACAATCACATGGAAATCCCAGGCAAATTGTGATAATATAAAGCCATTGCAGAAGTCAGAAATGGAGGTTGCTTTATGAGACGGATGGAATTTTCTATAGAGGATAACGGCGATATGCTGACGGGCGGGCAGATCGTGACAGTCAAGGAATATCTGACCACGCGGCTGTACAGCTACATGATCGAGCACGCGATCGGAATGTCCCGCCCATACGGCGCCGGCGATCGGTTGAAAACGGACCGCGGCCGGGTGGTGGAGATAAAGAACACCGGACGTTTCAATATAGCCGTACTGGAATTTGACGAAGATGAGTCAAATACCCCGATGCAAGCATACGGGATATCAAGCTAGTAGCGATGCAAGCATACGGGATATCAAGCTAGTAGCGATGCAAGCATCGGGGTATTTGGTCTACGC
>CABRSG010000037.1 GCA_902473545.1 uncultured Lachnospiraceae bacterium
CCATCATGGGGATCAGGATCGTTCCCAGGGAAGCCGTATCTGCGGATGCAGAACCGGAAATTCCGCCGAAGAAGTAGGATGCCACGATGTTCACCATCGCCATACCGCCGCGCATCCAGCCCACGCACGCGTTGGCCAGCGCGATCAGCTTTTCAGAGATACCGCCGGAACCCATCAGGCATCCCATGGTGATGAAGAACGGAACGGCCATCAGGCTGAAGGAGCTGATGCCCTTTACGATCTGCTGACACACCGTGGTGAGCGGGAGTCCCTGGTAAACTAAACAGAGTACGGATGAGAGCGCCACTGCGTACGCAATCGGGAAACGCAGCAGGATCATCAGGAAGAAGCTGCCAAGCAGCACCCAAATCGCTATTGCATCAACTGCCATCTTACTTCTCCTCCTTTACAAAAAGACTCTTTATGTGATTGTAAATAGATTCCACTTCAAATACGAGCATGGCAACGCCGGCCAGCGGTACCGGGAAATACATCCAGAATCTGGACAGCCACGGCATGCTCACGTAGGAACCCTTGGCTCCGATGCCTGTCGCGTAGTTCCAGCCCACGACGATCATGATGAACGCCAGGATGAGCACCGCCACGTCAGCCAGGATATCCAGGGATTTAACAAGCTGTTTCGGTAAATAAGTGTCCAGCGCAGTCATGCGGATGTGCGCGCCTCTGCGGATCGCAAGGGCGGCAGACAGAACTGCCATGTAGGACATACAGGTAAGTACAATTTCTTCGCTCCACGCCGGATCCGGAATAAACGAGATATATCTTCCCGCCACCGCCATGCTGGTGATGAGGATATCCGCGATGAGGAGCAGTTTGCAAACGAACAAAACGACTTTATACGTAATATCGTAAGCCGGTTTGATTTTATCAATTTTCTCAAATATTGCTGGCATATGAGAAACCCCTTCCCCTTCTATAAATGAGGCACAGAGGCAGTGCGTCTGCCCTCCCTCTGTGCCAGGTATCTGCAGGTTAAATATACTGCTTAATGATTACTGCATGTCAAGGATCTGCTGGTATAACTCTTTGTTATCTGCAGTGTTCTCCTCGATGACAGCCTTACAAGCCTCCTGCCACGGGGTGATGTCCTCAACCTCGACAACAGTGCAGCCCTCAGCCTTGAGCTCCTCAAGAACCTTGTTCTCCTCGGACTCAGACATCTCTCTGTTGAGCTGGGAAGCATACTTACCGGCCTCAACCAGGATATCCTGCTGCTCGGGAGTTAACTTGTCCCATGCCTCGTCGGTGATGATCACCTGTACAGCGCCCAGGGTGTGGCCGTCTAAGATTAAGTACGGAGCAACCTCCGGGAATGCGTTGGACTTGTAGTTTGCGATCGGCTGCTCAGCACCGTCTACAACGCCGGTCTGCAGAGCGGAGTATAACTCACCGAAGGAAACAACAGTCGGGCTTGCGCCGAGTCCCTCAACCAGACCGTTCATAACCGGGTCGTTGGACACACGCAGCTTCATGCCTGCCAGATCTTCGATGCCGGAGATTTCCTTCGACGTGAAGAAATGACGGAAGCCCTCCTCGCCGTAGAACAGACCTCTCACGCCGCTGCCGTTCTCCTGCGGCTCCATGAGGAATTCCTGTGCAAGATCGGAAGTCGCAAAGTTCCAGAAATGGTCGCGGCTTACGAAGGTATACGGAAGAGACAGAAGCATGGATTTCTGTCCGCCGTAGCTTGTCAGAGCGAATGCGGAAATACGGGACATATCAATGGTTCCGCCGCCGCCAAGCATGGTGTCAAGTACATCATTCTCAGAACCAAGCACACCGCTTGCCTGAATGTCGATGGTGATGGAGCCTTCGGAAAGCTCTTCCACCTTCTCTTTGAATGCGGTTGCCGTCTGACCTACAATCGTATCCAGCGGGTTAACCTCTGCGTATACCAGTGTAACCGGTGCATCCTCTGCTGCTGCAAGCGTTCCCATAGAAAGAACCATAGCTGCTCCTAAAACTACAGATAATAATTTCTTTTTCATCTTTTTTCCTTCCCTCTTCATTTTTTATAGAACCGTTCTATTTGATGATTTAAGTATACTGAAAAAATATACTATTGAATATAGGAAATTTTTGATATTCCTAGCAAATTCATGCTATTTTCTTCTATTCTTTCTCCCCTTTTGTTCATAATGTACAAAAAGAGCAGCAGGCAAGTTTGTAAATTGTCCTGCTGCTCTTTTTTATTGCCAAGCATCCGAAAGGAGCTGCCGGTGACAGCTCCTGTAGGTTTTTTTCCCGGATGCCATACAAAAATGTGAGGCATCACATATCTCTGCTATTCTCCGGATACAAAGATTTCCGTCATCCAGTAATAGATGTCCCCGTAGACATCCTCTCTGTCCACTTCGTTTAAAATTTCATGGCGGTCCTGCGGGTAAAGCCTGCACTTCACCTTTGTCATGCCCATGCGCAGAAACTGCCTGTATGCCTTTGTCACGCCCTTGCCGAACTGCCCTACCGGATCATCGTCGCCGGAAACAAACAGCACCGGAAGGTCGCGCGGCATCCGGTCGAGATAATTCTCGAAGCTGAGTGTGTAGATGCTGTAGAACAAATTGTAATATCCGTTTAAGGTGAAGCGGAAGCTGCAGAGCTTTTCCTTCATATAAGTATCCACGTTTTCCTCGTTCCGGCTCAGCCATGCCTTGCCGCTTGGCTTTCCGAATTTCCAGTTATAGCCGCCGAACGCCATCGCGTCCACCAGCAGGCTGCGGTAATTCCAGCCAAGGAATCTTGCCATCGTCTTTGTGAGCAGCATCCCAAACTGCGTGACGAACCGCGGCTGATAGCCTGTGCCCATAATGACCGCGCCCGCAAGCCCTTCCCCGTAAACGCACAGATACTGCCTTGCGAGGAAGGAGCCCATGCTGTGCCCCAGAAGGAAATACGGAACCTCCGGATATTTCTGCTGCGTAATCCTGCGCAGCCTGTGAATATCCTTCAGAAGCGTTTTGTTGCCGTCTTCTTTAGCGAAATACCCGTAATGCTCCTCCGACCGCACGGATTTTCCGTGTCCAAGATGGTCGTTGCCCGTCACCAGAATGCCGCGCTCCGCCAGATATCCCGCAAACTCATCGTAGCGGTCGATAAACTCCACCATGCCGTGCGAAATCTGCAGCACCGCGCGCACCTTTCCCTCCGGAATCCAGCGGATGGCATGAATCTCTGTCACATGGTCGTTAGAATGATACGTAAAATGCTCCTTCTTCATTGTCCAGCCTCCTTCTTACTGTATTTAATGTATCTCTTATTTTTGCTACCCGGCGCTTCCGTTTCATTGGAAGGCCTTTCTTCTGTCATTGCTGCCTGTCTGTCAGCTTCCTCAAGTTTCAACTCGATATTATCTGTCAGACTTGCGTATTCTTCCAGACTTAATACGACCATTGCTCCATATCCATTTTTTGTAAGATATACAGGCTTTCCACTGTTTACAATGCTTTCAATCTCTGGAAATTTATTTCTAAGGTCAGAAACAGGTCTAATTTGTATCATGTTCACGCACTCCTTTCGCACCACTTATTCTATCCCGATTTTATCAGAATATTATCACGAAAGCAATACTTTTTCATATTTCCTTGATACCTGCAGGACCTGCCACCGGCAGCTCCCTTCGGATGCATGACAACAAAAGAGAGAGCAGATCACATGAATGTGTAATATGCTCTCTCTTCGCGGCTAATTTTCATGTTATCCACCGGCAATCAGCTATGCTTCTGTTTCACCGGCCATTATTACTTCGCTTCTCCCTCCGGGAATATGATTTTGAAGACGAAGAAGAATATCACCATGGATATACCGCCCATCAATACGGTGGTGCCGATGTTGTACAGCCATCCCGGAAGGAGCTGGCTTGCAACCGCTACCCACACACAATTGATAGAGTTTACCACGATCGTGATCGCCGCCCACGCGATCACATACCACATGATCTGCCAGGGAATGTTGCCGTGGCTGCGGAAGGTGATGTTTCTCTGCAGCGGGAAGTTGATGCACTGCGCGAGGAAGGAGCCAACCAGCATCGCGATAAAATAGCCGAGACCGCCGCCGATGATGACCTGTCCGGCTTCGTTATACAATACGTCGTATCCGAGCGCGTTCCAGGTGAAGTCAATTCCGAACAGGCTCACCGGAATTGCCGGCCAGCTCCATGCCGTACCGGCCAGCTCAAGACCAAGCAGGTTCGGCAGGAAGGCGTAAATGATATACTGGATAATCGTTACCAGGTTACTAAAGATGAGGAAGAGACCGCCCTCGCGCACCCACTTTGCTGCTGACGGATGCTTGTCGGCAAAATTTCCCCACCATGATTTTAAAGCATTCATATGTTTACCCTCTCCTTATATATATTGTTTTTGTGCTGCCAACGGATTGCTCGTTACTGTTCAATCCGTTCACAGTTACCTTAGCAGATCCATTTAAAATTGGCTTCGCGAATGGGATTTGCTCACACCTGAATCACGTTCTCACGCCTCAAACCCACAGGACTAGCTTCGCGTCGCAGCAGGTGTTTGAGACTGGCGTGAATAGTAACGATTGCTCCGCTGCTGACATCACTTTATTCCATCTTGTTCACTTTTTTCATTACCTTGCGCTGGCGGAAGAATCCCCCGATCACCTTGCCAAGTCCCTTGAAGAAGTGTCCGTTGACGATCTGCATGATGCCGCCGACCATCTCCTGGCTGCACATTCCGCCCGCCATCTTGCCGATACCGCGGAACGGCATGTTATAGATGAACAGGATATTGAGATCCGGCTTGCCCTTCGCCTCGCTCTTGTTTTTCATGTTGGTCATGATCTTCCAGACAAGTCTTGCGGGAGCGCTCTTTGCGTAGTACATCTGGCAGATCGCGTCGTTCACATCCAGCAGACCGTCCGTTCTCCATTTGCCGTCCGGGATCGGATAGCCAAGCAGCGCTTCATACTCTTCATCCGATACATTGAGCACATTTCCGCTGTAGTAATCAGCAAGCTTTGCCTTGTCATATGGACTATGCGCCTTTGTGCCCTGCACGGAAACCGTCTCGCGCAGGCGGATGTCCGCGCTGGAGGCTCCGACAAGAATCTCGTACTCGCCGCCTTCTACCTCCCATTTATTTGTCTCTACATTGAAGTAGCGGAATGCCTTATCATCCAGCGGCACGGTCACAGTTTTGCTCTCGCCCGCTTTTAAGAATACCTTCGCAAAGCCCTTCAGCTCCAGCGCCGGACGGAATACCCTGCCGCCCTTCGCCGCCACGTAAACCTGTGCGACCTCCGCGCCGTCTCTTCCACCGGTGTTCTTCACCGTAAAGGTGACGCTCTTGTCCGTTGCCGTGACGCCTGAATATGCAAATGTGGTGTAGGAAAGACCGAATCCAAACGGATAGCGCACCTTCACGCCGGTCGTCGCATAATAGCGGTAGCCGACATACAGGCCCTCGCGGTACTCGCTGCTTCTCTCCTTGCTCGGGAAGTAGTTATACGCGGGAGTATCCTCGTATTTAAACGGATATGTCTCCGCCAGCTTTCCGCTCGGATTGATCTGCCCGGTGAGCGCTTTAAGCATCGCCGCCGCACCCGCCTGTCCGGAAAGATATCCGTGGATGATCGCCGGAACCTCGTCCGCCCACGGTATCTCGATCGGAGAGCCGCCGCTGAGCACAACAATAATGTTCTTATTTACCTTCAAGAGTGCTTTTAAAAGCTCCTCCTGGTTCTTCGGCAGACGCATATGCGCGCGGTCGAGACCTTCCGCCTCGCTCACCTCATCCAGGCCGATATAGAGCAGCACGGCTTCCGACTCTTTCGCCAGACGCACCGCCTCCTGCTTCATTACATCGTTTGCCTCTCCGGTGCGCACGTAGCCCGCCGCAAAGCCTGTCATGTTCAGATCAAAGTCCTTTATCACATCCAGCGTACTGTCAAGCTTCGTCGGATTTACTACCGAGGAGCCTGCGCCCTGGTAGCGCGGCTTCTGCGCGAAATCTCCGATCACCGCCACCTTCGCGCCCTTTGCGAGCGGCAGCGTGTTATTTTTATTTTTCAGAAGGACAATGCTGCCCTCCGCCGCTTTCTGCGCCATCATGTGATGCGCTTCCACATCAAATGTCTTTCCCTTTGCCGCCTGCGTCGCGGGTGCAAGCTGCATGATCACCTTAACAATCTCTTCTACCCGCTCATTTACCACGGCTTCCGATATTTTACCGCTCTTTACCGCCGCGATCAGCTCTTCGTCGCTGTCACCGCCGGTGGTCGGCATTTCCAGATGCGAACCGTTCGCCACGCCCTTTACATGGTCGTTTGAGCCGCCCCAGTCAGACACTACAAATCCGTCAAATCCCCACTCATCGACAAGAATATCGCGCAGGAGATGTTTATTTTCGTTTGCGTATTCCCCGTTGATCCGGTTATAGGACGACATGATCGCCTTCGGGCGCGCTTCCTTCACCGCAATTTCAAAACCGGTCAGATAAATTTCGCGCAGGGTCCGTTCGTCCACGATCGAATCGCTTGCCATACGGCGAAGCTCCTGGCTGTTTGCCGCAAAGTGTTTCGGACAAGCAGAACTGCCGTGGGACTGAATGCCTCTCACATATGCCGCCGCCATCTTTCCGGCCAGATACGGGTCTTCCGAAAAATATTCAAAGTTACGTCCGCACAGGGGGCTTCTCTTGATATTGAGGCCCGGTCCGAGCAGTACGTTTACTTCCTGGGAAAGCGCTTCCTCTCCAAGTGAGCGCGCCATCTCCTCCGCGAGATTCTCGTCCCAGCTATTTGCCATCGTCGCCGCCGTCGGGTAACAGGTTGCCGGAACGCTGGCATTTAAGCCAAGCTGGTCTGCAGCTCCCGCCTGCTTACGCACGCCGTGAGGTCCGTCCGCAAGAAAGATCGACGGAAGTCCCACGCGGTTCACACTCCTGGTCTGCCAGAAATCCTTACCGGAAAGCAGATAGCATTTTTCTTCCAGAGTCATATCCTGGACCATTTTTTTAATATCCAACTCTTCACCTTCTTTTCTTTTTGTGGAAAGGGATGCAGCCGGGACTGCAATCCCTTTCCCTGGTTTCATGCCTTATTTTTTGCTGCACGCATCTGTTTTACTCAACAGACGCCTTTTTCTTTTTCTTTAAGAAGTAACGAACCAGTACGAGTACTGCGATGCCGACGATGATCACGCCGCCCGCAATGTCAGCCGTCATAAACAGCTTGTCCATATTTGTCATGCCGCCTACCGGGTTGGAATCGCCTGCATAGTAGCCGCTGTTGACGATCGTGTACATGATGTTCTTACAGGACTGGCGCATTGCAAGAGTTGCCGTTGCGCTCTGGTCTGTGAACTGGTTGGAAGCTGCACTTGCAAAGCCAAGCATCAGGTCGTTGCCAGAACGTACACAGTGATCAGAGATCATGTAGCCATAAGAGCCGTCGTAGTCGGTGATCACCATGCCTTCAAAGCCCCACTCACCGCGCAGAACATTGTTGAGCAGATTTGCGTTGCCACAGCTCGGAACCGTTCCGATCCAGTTGAAGGAAGACATGCATGCCTGTGTTGTTCCTGTGAAGCCCTTTACGCAAAGCTCAAACGGCTTCAGATAGATTTCACGGATCGCCTGCTCAGATGCATAGGTCAGCAGGAATGAGCAGCGGTTTGTTTCCTGGTCATTTACTGCAAAGTGTTTGATATAAGCGTATACGCCCTTTTCTGCCGCACCATTTACCTGGTTTGCTGCCAGATAACCTGCCAGTACGCCGTCCTCTGAGTAGTACTCAAAGTTACGTCCTGCAAATGCGGAGCGGTGTGTGTTCATAGCCGGACCATACCAGCCGTAGTTGTTTGCGTCTGCATATTCCTGTCCCATAGCCTGTCCCACTTCATAAGCGAGCTGCTTGTTCCAGGTCTGCGCAAGCAGAACCTCAGACGGGTAAGCTGTTCCGTAGGAACCAGTGATGAAGTTGCTAAGACCTGCCGGACCGTCACAATCGGAGGTTGCTACCTTGCCAACGGAATCGATTGCAACCGTCTGCCATCCGCCTACGTTGATCATCATAGCCATGTCATCGAAAGTAAGCTGGTCAAGAAGCTGATCCCATTTTGCATCATCATACGGAGCGCCCTTCAGATCGAACAGGGTCAGACCGTTGTCTGCGCCAAGTGTCGGCATCGCATCGTCTGCGTTGTCATACTTTGTCGGATCATAGGTACCGAATGCGCTTTCTTCTACAGCCGCGCGTGTCTCATCGGACATCACGAACTGTTCATCCTTCAGCGGACCGCATGCTTCGTCGTAGTTTGCAAATTTGTCTGCACGGGAGAGCTGTACAAAGTCGCCGCGTGAGTAATCTTCAAACTGGTTGGTTGCTGCTACAGCATCGCTTGCACGTCCCTCAGAGCTGTAGTCGATGTCTGCGTCAACCGTAAAGGTCTCTTCTGCATCTACTGTATGAGAATCAGAACGTACAGAAATTACATAGTCGCCTTCTTCCAGGATATATCCGCCGCCTGCGACCTTGATACCCTCAGAATCGTAGGAAGCAAGATCTTCCTTCGCGATCTCAAAGGAGAGCGTCTCGGATGCGCCCGGTTCGAGCACGCCGGTCTTTTCAAACTGAACAAGGTTTACGGAAGCCTTTTCAATGCCGCCGTTCGTGTAAGGCGGTGTGAAGTAAATTTCTGCAACATCTTTGCCTGCAACATCGCCGGTGTTGGTTACGACTACATCAAAGGAAATGCTGTCGCCGTTGTCTGCAAAGTTTTCAATAGTCTTCTCAAATGTGGTGAAGCTTAAGCCATAGCCAAACGGATACTGTACATAATCTTCATATTTTAAGAAGCCTTCTTCTGCTGCTGTCTCGTAGAATTTGTATCCAACATAGATACCCTCTACATAGTTTGCAAATGCAATGTTTCCTTCGTAGGAAGCGTCTGCTGCAGCGATCTGCTGTTTCAGATCCTCCACATTGGTGTATGCCATGTTGCCAATGTTGTTGATGTACGGTGTAGACATCAGATCCTTCACAAAAGTATCTGCCGTCTTACCGGACGGGTTCACAGAACCATTCATAATTTCGCCAAGAGCTACAAATCCGGTGCTTCCTGCTCCTTCTACCAGAAGAACTGCACCAATCTGTTCATATTCATCTACCCATCCAAGCTCCATAGCATTGTTTGCGTTAATAATCACAATAACATTATCAAACTCAGAGCAGACCTTCTCAACAAGCTGTTCTTCTGTAACGGAAAGCTCCAGATAAGATTCACCCGGTTCGAAGTCGTCGTAATTACCGTTGTTTGTGTAATATGCATTCATATAACACCAGTTTGCCGGAGCAACCGAAACCTCCAGACCCGGGTTGTAGGTGCCGTGGATGATCGCGTTCATGTCCTTTGGAAGATCTGCACCCTCACCGCCCGGACGTCCGATTACGATTACGGCTGTATCGGAGAATTCCTTTGCCTCTGTCATGATATCATCTGTGTATGCGTCCACAGTCGGTTCCGGCAGCGTCCAGTCCTGAGAGGACATCGCGATTGTCGGACGGGTGTCGCGATAATCAGTGTAGAGCTTTGTGAGCGTTTCGTTTGTCGCATAGCCTGCGTCCTGCAGGGACTGCAGAATACCGACTGCGGTGGACGCATCCGATGAGCCGGAACCGGTACCGCCGAACACCGGGTTGGTGGAATCCCATCCAAATACGTTCAGGCTGTTGACATCGGAAGATAACGGAAGCAGGCCGTTGTTCTTTAAGAGAACAGTGCCCTCTTCGCCGATCCTCTTGATCATGTCTTTACTCTGTGCAATCGTTTCTTCCGTGAGATCTGCCTTTGATGCATTCAGAAAACCGGAAACGTTTGTGTACATCGGTCCATAGCAGATTGCGTTGACCGTGATGAGCAGCGCGGCGAAGAATGCCATCACTGCCTCCCAGCGGATAACGTGCTTAAAGCCCTTTTTCGCTTTGGATGCAGCGATCAGAACCACGATCAGCACAACCAGAGCGGCAAGGATAAAGTACACGTATCCCTGTAACTGTGTGAGGTAGGCGAGCAGGTCTGCCTCACTGACTCCCAGGCTGCCGAAAATCGGCCCCAGAAGATTTGCCAATAAGTTTACCATCTTTTCTCCTCCTTTTTGTTTTCACGAACGCGCCCCGGCGACGCCTCCGTGATTTTGGTGAAAAAAGTATAACACAGTTCTTGATTTATGGTGCGTTATTTCACAAATTGTCGCCTTTTCTTCATAAATTGTTCTCTGCTTTTGTCTATTTCAGAATATATATGTGCATTTTATATAATTTTTATTTGTCATTTTTGTGCACGATGCTTATTTCTTGCTTTTGCACGTCAAAAATTGGATCGGAATAGCCAAAAGCTGTCTGGTGGATTCCCGCACGAAAAATCCGGCGGGAACCTCCCGCCGGATTTCAAAGGAAGAGCGCCGCAGGGCTGAGCTCATCCAGCCCCCCGCAGTCTGATAAAACCTGAATTATAAACTATGCTTCTGTCTCAGTTTCTGTTTCCGTTTCCGCTTCTGTTACTGCTTCTGTTTCTGTCTCGGTTTCTGTTTCTGCATCTGTTTCTGCTTCCGTTTCTGTTTCTGTTACTGCTTCTGTCTCGGTTTCTGTTTCCGCTTCTGTTTCCGTCTCTTCTTCTGCTACTGTGTCAGTTACTGCTTCTGTTGCTTCTTCCACATCTGCTTCCACTGCACCCTCGCCTGCATAAGCTGCCGCATATGCCGCATAGTCAAGGCTCTGGATGGTTGTCAGCGGTTCTGCAGAGTATTTCTCTGTGCGCTCGTCGCTGATCACGCCTGCCCAGTTCATACCAAATGCGAAGTCATAAGTGTTGCCTGCTGCATCAGTGTAGCATTCCATATCGCGCGGTACGTCTTCAAGCTGTGCTTCTACAGCTTCCATGGATACCGGCTGCTGGAATACCAGGAGACCATTCGGCTCTGTCTGTCCAAGAATAATCTCAGCAACAACATCATTGTACTGCTTGTTGTAGCATACCAGAATAGCGTCTGCCAGCGGCTCTACTTCATCCCATACCATGCCGCGTTCCATCTTCATGGATACGATTACCGGAACATCGCCTGCAACAGACTCTGCATACTGGAGTGCTTCCAGATCGCCATAGTTTGCTGCTGCCGCTACTGTGTTGCCCTTATAAGAACGGTTTTCCTTCGTGCCGTCTTCCAGAATCTTACCGGAGAGGGAAACCTCACGTGCAGTATCTGCTGTATATTCCGCATACTGCAGGGAAGCCGGATACCATTCGTCCTCAGTTCCTTCCGGAGCTGCTGCGCCGCCAAACGCACCTGTCATAAGCGCATTATAGGAAGTGCTGTAAGCGCCGCTCATACCAACAAGGATATAATCGCATGCTGCGATTTCTTCTTCAGTTGCACGTGTAAGGTCGTCCTTCGTGTAAGTAGCGTTGCCATTTGCATCTGCCTCACCAGTCGGATCGCCCAGTGTATCGGTTACAACATTGAAATACTTGCCGAGAACTTCCAGATCCATACCCGGTGTCCAGGAAGGTGCTCCCTGGCTGATACCGCTTGTCCAGCTTACGCTGAAGCCATTGTTGTATACATACGGTACGTATACGGTCGGTTTTTCATCAGATGCTTCTTTTTCGCTGATTACGCCGTCGTTCTTGATCATAACAACAGACTGTCTCTGTGTTTCCAGACCATACTCGTTTGCGGAATCGCTGAAGATGATGGAGTCAGCATATGCGGAATCGCTGTACGGCTGATCGAACATGCCCAGGTTCATCATCACGATAATGTAATTGTATGCTGCGTGTCCAACGATCTCGTCAGCAGCTTCCTGTCCGTTGCGCTCTACCAGTGCATCGTAAGCTGCAGCAACGGTTTCCATTGTGCCATAACCGCCGAGCAGGTTTGCGCCGTTCTCCCAACTTGTAGCGATACGAACCGGTTCTTCCAGAGACTCAGCGCCCCATACGCCTGCGAAGGAGTATACGCCCCAGTCAGTGATCTTCAGGCTGTCGTAGCCTGCTTCTTCCAGCAGACCATACATATACGGATTGTAAGCGCCTGCCCACTCACCGCCATACGGGTTGCCGTCTGCGTCTACGTTGATTGCATATTCTGTCATGATACCAGATGCACCTGTCAGACCCGGCAGATTAAATACGCCGTCAAAGTAGGTGATCAGGTGTGCCTGCAGGTTGTTGCCCGGGAATGTAGCATAACGTCCACCATTGCCGTGGTCATTACGTCCGCCCTCAGTAGAGCCTGCTCCGCCGTAGTGCTTCGTAAAGCAGTATACGGATTCATCGCCCCATCCGAGGTCTTCGCCATTTTCATCATAAGTGGACTGCATCG
Organism: uncultured Lachnospiraceae bacterium; assembly: GCA_902473545.1. GTDB lineage: Bacteria > Bacillota > Clostridia > Lachnospirales > Lachnospiraceae > Marvinbryantia. The sequence continues at coordinate 12,366 of CABRSG010000037.1, forward strand.
CATTTACATAAGCAGTTGCAATGTCCAGTGTAAGCTGCGGATCCTCGCCATAGGTTCCGCCTGCACGGTCCATAATCGGAGATGCGATATCTACCTGCGGTCCAAGGAGCGCAGTAACACCTGCTGCGCGGTACTGTTTGGATGTCTCTTCACCGATCGCTGCTGCCAGCTCTGCATCCATGGTAGATGCCAGAGAAACAGACTCGATCAGACCGGAAATATTTGCCGGGTCGATGGAGATCATCGCCGGGATACCATAGTAGCAGCTCTCAGCGACCTCCTGGATTGCGTTCGCCCATTTTGCATGTGCGCCGCCGCCAAGGGAGATATTACGGGTAACGCCGCCGCGTCCGCCTGCTCTCA
>CABRSG010000038.1 GCA_902473545.1 uncultured Lachnospiraceae bacterium
CAGCGGCCGGACATTATTTTTTCGGATATCTACATGCCCAGGATGAATGGGCTTTTGATGGCGGCTGCACTCAAATCGGAGTTTGAGGATACGCAGCTTACGATCCTGACCGGCTACCGCGATTTTGAGCTGGCGCAGGAGGCGATTAAGCTGGGCGTGACGCGGTTTATCTTAAAGCCGTCTAATATGGAAGAGCTGGAGGAGGCGCTGCGCGTGATGGTGCAGAACCTGCAAAGACGCGGAATTACCGGGGAAGAGTTTGAGGAATCCGCGCAAAATTCTCCGGGACAGCCAAGTGATCCGGAGCACGGACCAAAGTCCGGGCAATGCAGTGGTCAGGGAAAGAAAACCGGGGAAAATCCGCGGGAGACGGGTGATACAAAAACAGCGGCGGGTAGTTTTCTGGTGAACAAAGCTCTTGAATATATGCGGAAGAATTACCGGCATAAGGTGACGCTCACCGATGTCGCTGACAGCATTTTTGTCAGCCAGTGGCATCTGAGCAAGCTGCTCAACAGCCATACCGGGCAGAGTTTTTCCGAGCTGATGAACAGTATCCGTGTGGAGGAGGCGAAAAAGCTTCTGTCAGATCCGGCGCTGCGCGTGGGCGATGTGGCGGAGCAGGTAGGATTTGTGGATATGGCGCATTTCTCGCGCGTGTTTAAGAAAGTGACGGGAATCTCCGCAAATGAATTCCGCAACCGGTTGTAGCGGGTGGGTTTTGCATTTTAGCAAAAACGGTATTCCTCCGGGGCGGAACCGGGTTACTTTCCTGTTATATAAAAAAGGGTATCGCGTTATCATCTGGATGGATGATTTTGCGATACCCTTTTCTGCATAAATGAGAATTACAGCTTCTCTGCGGAGAAATCAGCAATAGAAGTCTTTACAGTGTCTGTCACAGGGGAATTTTCTTCATAGAAGCCGTATCCATGATTGGCTCCTTCAACTGCAAGGCTTTCTGCCTCCAGGGCTTCAATTACGCTTTCATTGACATCGGGCGGGACCATTTCATCTTCTGTCCCGTAGACAACCATAGTTTCGCAGACGGGCTTCAGATTTTGTATGACATTCATGGTATCCAGCATTTTCTGATAGTGCTCACCACTCACCTGAAGCGTGTTTCCGTACCACTCAATTTCAACAAAGCCGCCGTTTTCTTCTGCCGCAGCGATGTTCTCCTCCTGCTGGGCAATGGTATCTTCGTCACAGCTTGCTGCCGGCGCCAGAAGTGCTATCGCTTTGTAAGGATTATTGTCGCTTTGATTGATGCAAAGAGACATGCGCCCGCCCATACTGTAACCGAAAATACCAAGCTTGTTTTCATCGATCGGATAATTTTCTACAACATAATCCTTGCACGCAAAAGAATCGGACATGTTGTTATCCAGATTGAAATCCAGGAAGGATGCCTCTGAATCTCCGCAGCCTGCAAAGTCAAGACGCACAGAGGCAATTCCCTGGTCTGCGAGTGCCTCCGCTATCTGGACAAATCCAGTGCCCTCGTCTCTGCTCCCGGCAAATCCATGATTCATGACAACCAGCGGAAACGGACCTTCACCTTCCGGGATGACGACAGTGGCAGGAATCTTACGGCCATCATTTTCTACAGAAATAATCTCAGATTTGTTTGTTGCTGTTTCTTCGGCAAATACAGTCTGAACGCCAATATTTCCAGTAAAAATTGCTGCACTCATTGCGGCTGCACATACCCATGATAATGCTCTTTTCATATTGTTTCCTCCCTTGCTCTTCTGGCCGGCTGCAGCGCTTCTGGGCGATTACAGCCGCCTGTTTTTCAGAATGTGCCTGGTGCCTGCATTTCTGCGAGCTGCGCAACGGGCGAGGCTTCAATACAGAAAGACAGCCCGTCAAAGACGTCCTCCAATGATTCTTTGAGTGCGTTCAGCGTGCGCAGCGTCGCGAAATATTCTTTGGAGGTTTCCGCATCCTTCCAGCAGGGCACAAGCAGAAGCACGTGATTTCCCATCACGGGACCGATGACAGCCTGTGGGATGCTTTCCAGCACCGTTTCGCGAAACTTCATATAGTCCTTCTGAAGATGCACGGCAGAACCGACCGGGTTTAGCAGGGCATCTTTTTTCTGCTGCAGAAGCGCGCGCATGGCGGCACGGTCATAGCTGCTGGGATCTGCGGCATGTGATGCTTTACTTTCATCCACGGAAATGGAAGAGTGCACTCCGCCGGGATCCGCTGAGGAATCGCCAAAACGGGCTGCCCTTGCTGTTGCCGGGATGTGCGGGCTGTCTGCGGAGGGCGGCAGCTCACCAAATGTTATAGTGACAAGGCGTCCGTAATTCTGGGAAATTCCCAGAAGCGTCTTATATTGTTTCAGTGACTTTGCATAGCTGTCCGGGAAAAACAACTGGTTAATCAGACCGTGTTCTACTACCGGGACAGCAGCGTCAAAGCGTTCCTGCACCATGCGGTTCTGCTGCTGCCGTTTTTGGGAATGAGCGACCATGGAAATTGCCGTCTCCAGTACAGGCAGCACCTTTTCACGGAACAGGGGCTTCGTAAGGTGCGCAAGGATGTTCAGATTTTTTGATTCTGTGTGATAATACGCTTTGTAGGAGGCAGACACTGTGATAAACAGGCATTTTAAATGATAGGAGCGGATTTCCCGCACCACTTCAAAACCCCGCATACCGGGCATCTGAATATTGATGATGGCGATATCCGGAACAAACTTGCGCGCAAGCGTCCGCGTGTAAAGTGTCGTCGTTGACACGCGGATATCACAGTTCTCATGAAAATGACTATGGATCATATTAATAAGCGCATTTAAAACAACGCCCTCATTGTCTGCAAGAAGAATCTTGTACATCTGGCTCCTCCGTTTTTGCTGTCCTGGTTTGCCTGTGACATTCCAGAATTAATTTTAACTGATTCTTTGGTAAAACTCAAGCAAACTCAGGCAAAAATGATTTTGGTATATAGAATGAAAAAATATAAGACAGGTACAAATTATATATTTGCGCTTTTTCCTGAAATGGGCTATAGTTAATATTGAACATTGTGAACTAGGAGAAGAAACATTGGAGGATTACAGAGGAACGGCGCGGAACATCGGGGATGTATACCGCCATATTTACAGAAACGAAACAAGCTCGCGGCAGATGGTTGCGGCGGACCTTGGCATCAGCCTCCCGACGGTGACGCAGAATCTGAATTATCTGAGGGAATGCGGGCTGATTTTTAACGCCGGGGAGTTTGAATCCACCGGCGGACGCAAGGCAAATATGCTCAGTATCGTGCCGGAGGCAAGGCTGGCAGTGGGAATGGATGTTACGCAGACACATGTATCGGTGGTTTTGACCGATTTGAAGCTGAGCATTCTGGATTCCGTAAAAACGCATGTGCTGTTTCGCGATGCGGATGATTACTATGAAATGCTGGCGAATCATGTAAGAATGATACTGGAAAAAAATGAAGTCGACCCGGAGAAATTCCTGGGCGTCGGCATTTCTCTGCCGGCGATTGTGAACGAGCAGGAAAATACGATCTCTTATTCAAAGGTCATTGATATTCCGGACGACTTTTATGTGCAGATGCAGAAAAAACTGCCGTATCCGGTGCGTCTGTTCAATGATGCAAATGCCGCGGGCTGGACGGAGCTGCAGGCGCGCGGAAAGCAGCAGCCGATGGTATATCTGTCTCTGAGCAACAGTGTGGGCGGCGCTGTCTTAATGAATCGCGTATATACCGGACGAAACTGGCGGGGCGGCGAGTTTGGTCATATGACGATCGTGCCGAATGGAAAAGAATGTTATTGCGGACGGCGCGGTTGTCTGAACGCATACTGTTCCGCAAGAGCATTATCCGATTATACAGATGGGGATATCCGTCAGTTCTTTTATGAAATGAAGGCTACCGGAAACCGGGGTTATCGCCGTGCGTTTGAGGATTATATGCAGTATCTTGCATTAGCGGTCAATAATCTGCGGATGTGTTTTGACTGCGATGTGGTGCTTGGCGGTATGGTCGGCGCGTGTATGGAAGAGTATGTTGAGGAGTTTAAAAAGATAGTAAAGAAGTTGACGCCGTTTGAGAACAGCGCTGAATATGTGAAAATCTGTTCCTTCCGCACCGAGCCGTCGGCGGTGGGAGCGGCGCTTTATTTCGTTGACGATTTTGTACGGCAGATGTAAAACGGCTCTGTTTGTACGAATTAACGTCTTTCATCCAGAAGTGCCAGTGTGAACAGGCGCAACCGCATTTCTGGATGGATCGGAGTTTTGTATTAAATTGTCAAATAATTATCAAAATAAGAGAAAATGGATATGCATTTTGCATATCCATTTTTCTGACTTAAATAAATTGTTTTTCGGAAGTAAAAATTAAGCCGATATAAAAAAATCAAAAAATATTGAAAAAAAAGAAAAATAGAGGACAAAATATACAAAAAATAGGTACCAAATTTGGGAGCATTTTACAAACTTACGTAAAATGATTAATAAATGATTGACTAAATTGTGAAAAGAGTATATAACTATGTTAACAAGTTAATCCGTTTTCAGGGAAGTAGGGGACGAAGTATATGGATGAAATCAAATTGAGAGTAAGCGGAATTGAAAAATCATTCCCTGGAGTGAAAGCGCTGAGTAATATAGACTTTGCAGTGCGCAAGGGGACCGTCCATGCACTGTGCGGGGAAAACGGCGCAGGAAAATCCACGTTGATGAAGGTTTTAACCGGCCTGTACAAGGCAGACAAAGGTCAGATTTACATAGATGAAAAGCCGGTTGAGATTAAAAATCCGCTCCAGGCAAGAGAGTACGGCATATCTATGATAGCCCAGGAACTGAACTATGTATCGGAACTGTCCGTGGAAGAAAATCTGTTTATGGGGCGTCTGCCGGTGAACCGGTTTGGAAAGGTTGACTGGAAAAAGGTCCGCAGGGAAGCGGAGAAGTTTCTGGAAGAAGAGCATTTAAGCTATGCGCCCGACCAGAAGCTGAAAACACTGACCGTTTCCGATATTCAGATGCTGGAGATTATTAAGGCGGTTAATAATAACGCGCAGGTCGTACTTATGGACGAGCCGACTTCCTCCATCTCACAGAAGGAGGTAAAGCTGCTGTTTGAGAAGATTGCGGAGCTTAAGGCAAAGGGTGTAAGCATTATTTATATCTCACATAAAATGGACGAGGTATTCCAGATCGCCGATGATATCACGATCATTCGTGACGGTGCGGTGGTTTCCTCAGACCGGGCGGAGAATCTGGATATTGAAACAGTTATTGCCCGCATGGTTGGACGAAAGATGGACAATGCCTATCCGAAAGAAATCCTTCCGCTTGGCGAAAAGAACTTTGAGGTACAGAATTTTAACTGCAAAGGCATGTTTGCTGATGTCAATTTTTACGCCCGCAAGGGTGAGATCGTGGGATTTGCCGGGCTGGTAGGCGCGGGGCGCACCGAAGTCATGCGTGCGATTTTCGGTATGGATCACAAGGACAGCGGCACAGTGAAGATCGACGGACAGGAAGTGACGATTAAAAGCCCGCATGATGCTATTGCCAAAAAGCTGATCATGCTGTCGGAGGACCGGAAAGAGTACGGCATCATCCCGGTGCGAAGCGTTATGGAAAATGCGAGCATCGCATCGCTGAAGCGCTATTTCTTTGCAGGAAAGAACCACAAGAGCAAAGAGCGGAGCGAGGTGGGCGAGATCTTTCAGAAGATGAATGTGAAAACGCCGTCTCTGGATACACTGATCGCCTCACTGTCCGGCGGAAATGCGCAGAAGGTCCTGCTGGCGAGATGGATGCTCTGCGAGCCGGAGATTATGATACTGGATGAGCCGACCAGAGGTATTGATGTAGGTGCAAAATTTGAGATATACAAACTGATGACCGATATCGTCAAAGAGGGAAAGACGATCGTCATGGTATCCTCTGAGCTGCCGGAGCTGATCGGCATGTGCGACAGAATTTATGTGATGTGCCAGGGCAGGATCATGGGATGCTTAAGCAGAGAAGAATTTTCACAGGAAACCATTATGATGCATGCGACCGGTCTTTTCGGCAAGACAGGGAAAGGAGATAAATAATGAACAAAAATAAACAGCTTTCCGCTTTTTTACAGAGGTTTTCCATTTTTATTGTTTTGATCGTGATGTTTCTGGTCTGTTCGCTGCTCAGCCCATACTTCTTAAAAACGAACAACCTGATGAACATTGCACGACAGCTCTGTGTGGGTATCCTGATCGCTTACGGTGAAATGATTCTGATCGTCAGCGGCTTTCTGGATCTGTCGATTGGTTCCGTGCTTGCACTGGCAGGCGTACTTTCGGTAGCTGCTTATAAGGCAACCGGCTCGATGGCGCTGGCAATTCTGGTAGCGTTGCTGGTGGGTATGGCATGCAACTTGTTTAACGGTATTTTCGTTGCACAGTTTGAAGTGCCGGCGTTTATTGCAACTCTGGGTATGCAGCAGATTGCCCGCGGTATTGCTCTTTACTTTACCGGCGGAGCAAATATCCTGCAGATTGGCAAATATGTCAATATCGGACAGGGCATGATCGGTTTTATGCCGGTTCCTGTTATTATCGTTATACTGATTACGATCGTCGTCTGGTACATGTTTAATCATACCAGCTATGGGCGCAGCCTGTATGCGATCGGCGGAAACCGCAAGGCGGCAGAGGCGAGCGGTATCAATGGAAAAATGGTCATTTACAAATCGTATCTCATAAACGGTATGCTTGCCGGGCTTGCCGGAGTGATCTTTATGGCGAGAAACAACTCCGGTCTTCCGAACGGCGCGGTCGGCTATGAAATGACCGGTCTGACGGCAGCAATCGTGGGCGGAACCTCTTTCTCCGGCGGCGTCGGCACGGTTATGGGAACGGTGGCAGGTGCCTTTATTATCGGCTTCCTGGAAAATATTATGAACCTGCTTGGCGTAAACTCTTACATACAGAATATCATCGAAGGAGCGATCATCGTCGTTGCCGTGGCATTTGATATCATGAGCAAGAACCGCAAGACCAGCAAAATGATTATGGCGGTGGACGATACAAAGAAGGCAAACAGCTCCGTTAAGTAGAATGCGTTACTGCATGGACGCAGTGTTTATTTTACAATATTTACCTACAAAAAAGAAAGGATGGGAAAAGAAATGAAGAAAATGAGAAAATTAGCGGCGATGACGATCGCAGCAGCAGTTGCTGCAACATCTATGACAGGCTTTACGGCGTTTGCAGAAGGCGAGACCTATCGCGTTTGCTTCATTGCAAGGGCAAGTGCTGATACCTTTGCGGCATGGCTGACAGATTCCATGAAGAAAGCGGCAGATCAGTATGATGATATTGAGCTTACCTGCGTAAGCGGTGAAGCAGATGACAACACAATGGCAACGCTTCTGGAAGACTGTATCACAAAAGAATATGATCTCGTTATCGTTCAGTCGAACAACAACGCAGCGCAGGCTCCGTATGTAAAACAGGTTGCAGATGCAGGTATTCCGGTTATCACAACGAACCCGACAACACATCAGAGCGATCTTGACGGTGTGACCGGCGACGAAGAAGTGGACAACGCAGTTATGGCAGGTACCGGTACTGTTGACGCAGACCCGGTTGAGCAGGCTTCCCGCGGCGCACAGCGCGCAGTAGAAGAAGTTCCGGAAAACGGCAATGTAGTAGTTCTTCGCGGACCGTCCGGAAACTATCACGCAGAGAAGCGTCGTGAGGCATGGGATACTTATTTCTTCTCACAGCGTCCGGATGTAACGATTCTTTACGAAGATTATGCAAACTGGAACAATGATGAGGCTATGGCTCTGATGGAGACATGGACACAGGGCGGAACCCATATCGATGCAATCATCTCCATGAATGATAACATGGCGGCAGGCGCAATCGAAGCTATTCGCAACAACTCCGAGTATATCAACGAAGACGGCACACCGAATTTCCTGGCATACGGCGTTGACGGAACAGCACAGGGCTGTATGTTAATCAAGGAAGGTCTTCTTACAGCTACTGCTCTTCAGAATGCAGAAGAGATTGCAAATCTGAACATGGAATATGCGGAGAAGGTTCTGAATGGCGAGATGGAGTACACCGATGTTGCAGACTTCGTAGAAGCTCCGGAAATCAACGCGGATAACGTAGATGAATTCATCCAGATTTATATTGATAACGGCGAACTTACAGAGGATGCACTTGCAGAGTAAGGAATAAAAAGATATAATGAATCTGTAAAGGAAAGTCCTGAGAACAAGGCAAGGTAAAATATTGTAAATAGCTGCCTGGCAGGCACTCGCCTGCCGGGCAATGCGTTTTACAAACATTACAAAAACAAAAAGGGAGCATAAAGACATGAAAATGAGAGCAGCTTTTATGAATGGCATCGACAAAATGATCATTAAGGAAGTCGACAAGCCGACTGCAGGAGCAGGACAGGTAGTAGTAAAAATGGAATATGTCGGAATCTGCGGTTCTGACGTGCATTACTTCCATTCCGGAAGGTGCGGTTCCTATGTGGTAACGGACGACGAATTCATGCTTGGTCATGAGTGCGCGGGAACCGTTGTGGAAGTTGGCGAAGGATGCAAGGAGCTGAAGGTGGGCGACCGCGTTGCGCTGGAGCCGGGTATTACCTGCGGCGAGTGCGAATTCTGTAAATCGGGTCGTTACAATCTCTGCCCGGATGTTGTGTTCCTGGCAACACCGCCGGTACAGGGATGCTACGAGGATTTCATTGCATTCCCGGAGAATATGTGCTTCAAGCTGCCGGACAACGTTTCCACGAAAGAGGGCGCACTGGTTGAGCCGCTTTCCGTTGGTATGCACGCAGCAAACCAGGGCGAGGTTACGCTTGGCGATACTGTTCTGATCCTCGGCGGCGGCTGTATCGGTCTGGTGACAATGATGTGCTGTAAGGCGCACGGCGCAAGCAAAATCATCGTGGCGGACCTGGTTGACGCACGTCTGGAGAAGGCAAAAGAGCTGGGCGCAACCGATGTGATCAACAGCGGAAAAGTGGATGTATTTGAGGAAGTAAAGAGACTGACAGACGGAAAGGGCGCCGACAAGGTATTTGAGACGGCAGGCTCTCCGGTGACGATCGCGCAGACGCCGTTCTTCGTAAAACGCGGCGGCACCATCGTGCTGGTAGGTATTTCCGCAAAAGAGGAAATCACTTATAATTTCGCACAGATCATGGACAAGGAAGCGACCATCAAATCCGTATTCCGCTACAGAAACGTATATCCGCAGGCGATCGCAGCGATTTCCAGCGGTTCTATCCCGGTAGCGAAGATCGCAACCCACGAATTCGACCTAGACCATATCCAGGAGGCATTCAGATCTTGTAAAAGCAATTATAAAGGTGAACTAAGATACATAAGAAAAATGCCGCGCGGAGAAATCCGGGCGGCGTTTTTTTCGGGAAGTTTTGCAACAGGGAAGCTTGCAGGAATCACTCAGAAGTTTTGGGAAAATATTTCCTAAAAGTATTGATAATTACTTATTTTTGGGATAAAATATACTAAAAATATTATTTGAATAAACGTTTTGGGATTACAGAGGCAAATGAATAGGAGGGATTTTCCGTGGCTGTCAGACGGATAGAGAGAAAAGAATATCTTGAAAAACTCATTGCATTTCGGGATAAAAATATAATAAAAATCATCACGGGAGTCCGTCGGTGCGGAAAATCAACGCTGATGGAAATGTATCAGGATTATCTGAAAAAAAACGGCGTATCCGGCGAACAGATTGTTGCGGTAAATCTGGAAGATTACGATTTCTATGATTTGCGGGAGCCAAAAGCACTTCATGCATATATAAAGGAACGCCTTGTGCAGGATAAAATGATGTATGTTTTTCTTGACGAAATACAGCATTGTGATGATTTTGCCGGGGTTCTGGACAGTCTGTTTATTAAAAAGAATGTTGATTTATATGTGACAGGTTCAAATGCTTATATGCTGTCGTCAGAAATTGCCACGCTGATTTCGGGACGATATGTGGAAATCAGGATGCTGCCGCTATCATTTAAAGAATATGTGATAAGCACAGGAAATATGCAGGAGCTAGGGAAAAAGTATGTGGCATATCTGGAAAACAGCTCTTTCCCGTATACCCTGGAGCTTGCAGGGCGACCGAAAGAAATCCGGGATTACCTTGATGGAATTTATAACACGATCGTAGTAAAAGACATTGCAAAACGAAATAAGTTTCCGGATACGATGATGTTGGAAAGCATTGTACGGTTCATATTTGACAGTATTGGAAGTCAGCTTTCCACAAAGAAAATTGCGGACACCATGACATCGAACGGCAGAAAAATTGATACAAAAACAGTAGAAAAATATCTGGATGCGTTAATGGAGAGCTACATTATTTATCAGACAAAAAGATATAATATAAAAGGAAAGCAGTATCTGAAAACATTGGAAAAATATTATGTGGTAGATATTGGTTTAAGATATATGCTGCTGGGAACCCGTTCTGCTGATGTGGGACATATTCTGGAAAATGTAGTTTATCTGGAGCTGATACGCAGAGGGTATGATGTATATGTCGGCAGGCTGGATGAACTGGAAGTTGATTTTGTGGCAATGGATTATAAGAGAATCACATATTATCAGGTGGCGGCTTCTGTGCGCGATGAGCAGACGCTGCGGCGGGAACTGGCGCCGTTGCAGAAAATAAATGACCACTATCAGAAAATACTTTTGACGCTGGATGAGGATCCGGAAGGAGACTACGAAGGGATCCGGCGCTTAAATGCTCTGGAGTGGCTTATGGGAATGACGGAAATATAGTGCTTTCGTTGCAATCGTTTTGCAACGAAAAGAAAATCGTTGCAAATTGGCTGCAACGATTTTATACTATAGAAAAGAGGTGAGTGAAATATGAGAGAAAGTAAAAACCTGGAATATAAAGAAAATACGGGCTCCAATACCTATATGAAAACAATAAGCGCGTATGCAAATTATGGGGATGGGGAGATTATTTTCGGGATTGCGGATGATGGGAAAACAGTGGGGATTCCGGATCCGGAAAGGGAATGCCTGAATCTGGAGAATAAAATTAATGACAGCATAAAACCGGTGCCGAAATATCGTCTGGAGGTTCGGGATGATTCTACGATTCTTCTGACTGTTTTTGAGGGCAGATATAAACCTTATCTTTACAAGGGAAAAGCTTATAAGAGAAATGCTTCTGCGACAGTGGAAACAGAGCGGCTGGAATACAACCGGCTTATTCTGGAAGGAAGAAATCAGTCTTTTGAGGAGCTGCCGTCTGAAGAACAGAACCTGACTTTCCTGGAGCTGGAGAAGGAGCTGGTACGGACATTGGGGATTCAGAAGTTGAGTACCGATATACTGAAAACGCTGGAACTGTATTCGGAGCGGGAGGGATTTAACAATGCCGCGGCGCTCCTTGCTGACGATAATTCTTTTAAAGGAGTGGATATCGTCCGGTTTGGGGATGATATCAACGAGATTATGGATCGGGAATCCTTTGAAAAGACCTCGATACTGATTCAGATGAAAAAAAGCATGGAAATGTTCCGGAAATATTATCAGTATGAAAAAATAGAAGGGATGGAGAGAAAGGTACTGGAAAGAGTGCCGGAGAATGCGTTTCGTGAGGCGCTGGCAAATGCGCTGGTACATCGTCTGTGGGATATGCCGGCGTCTGTAAAAATCAGTATGTATAAAGATAGAATCGAAATCAGCTCACCGGGAGGGCTTCCGGCTGGAATCAGCAGGGAAGAATATCTGGACGGGCAGATATCTATGCTCAGAAATCCTATTATAGGAAATGTATTTTTCAGACTGAGATATATTGAAAAATTTGGCACCGGAATTATGAGAATCAACAATGCGTATGCCGGCGCGCTGAAAAAGCCGTCGTATAAAATATATGAGAATTCTATTCTGGTGGTATTGCCGGTCATTGAGGCGGATAATGTACTGACGGATTTTGAAAAAAGAGTGGTGGATATACTGATGCAGAATGAGGATATGACAAGAGCGGGGATTGAAAAAGCAATCGGAGCGGGAAAAGACAAAACAATCCGGGCATTGAATGCGCTGCTCGAAAAAAATGTAATTGGCAGGAAAGGCATGGGAAGAGGAACTCGGTACAGTATGCTTTAGATAAACATAGTGCCTTCGTTGCAATCGTTTTGCAACGATTTTCTGCTGTAAGTGGTATGACATACAGACAATCCTGGCTTTAAGACGTCTGGCTTCGGTATGGCAGTTGGATTGCCGGCAGGCGCTAGATCCGATTCGGATACAGAAACCTTTCTCTTATAAGATACACGCCGCCAAGCAGTACCGCGGTATCCTGCAGCGTGGAGGGAACCAGGCGGCAGTAGCCCTTCATGTTGTTGTGGAGCTGGGCGGTGATGTCGCCGCACAACCCGGCATGGCACATGGTAAGGGAGCTATTGAGTACGATCACATCCGGGTTGAAGGTGTTCAGTAGGTTGTTGATGCCGATGGACATATATTTGATAAACTGCTGCATGGCGCGAACCGCATCAGGATCGCCCTGGCGATAGAGGCTGCCGTAGACCTCGGCGTTTACCGGATAGCCTTTTTTGGAGGACAGCTCTGCGAAAAGCGCGCGCTCAGAGGCATACTGCTCCAGACAGCCGCGGTTTCCGCAGGGGCAGGGGCGGCCGTC
>CABRSG010000039.1 GCA_902473545.1 uncultured Lachnospiraceae bacterium
AAAACGGAAATCGAGTGCTGTGATGCGATAGACTGCGGGACTGGACGAAGGTGAATTGGAATGAATTTCCCGATTTTAAATTGGAGTATACGCAAAAGCCCTGCTGCCATATAAGTCCGGAAAAGGTGAGGCATTATCTGCAAAAGAAATCAAAAAATATATGGAGGCAGATAAAAGTAAAATAAATGTTGGAAAGAATATATAGAGATTGATAGAAACACAGACATGTGTTATACTTGGGACATGGGAAACCAGAGCCGGGCGGCTTACCCTCTTTTTTATCGGAGGGGCTAACCCTCCAGACTGAAAAGAAAGGAGGGCGTTGCCAATGTATGTTACATATTCTGATTTGATTCAGATTGGGATATTCATTTGTGCCCTTGTGGGATTGTGTTATACAGTTTTCAAGGAAAGACGAAAATAGCCGCCATTACTCGCACTAATGACGGCTGACATCATGAAGATGTAAAGTTGTAAATTCTTGAGGGTAAGCCGTGTCTTTGGCTTCCCTTTTCTGTTTTCAATATAGCACATCTGACAGCAGGATGCAAGGGATTTACTCAAAAGTTTCCTGTTGAGTGCATTCTGTCCACGTCTGATAAAGAAACTGGTCTGCGTTCTCCACAGTGGAAACCCCCGTTCGCCACCAGGGGCGCATCAGTATTCCTCACTGAGGAGGAAAACATCAGCTGGGGGACATTTGTCCTTCGGTCATACCCGTTACAAAAAATCGTCTGTAAAGGATTTTGCAGGAACCAGACAGCCGGATTTTGTGAAAAGCACAATATCAGCATCGGAAGGCTTCGTCCGAAAAACGGACATAGCTTTGTACGAATTTCGTCCGAAGTAATTTTGTCCGCTGCCCGCGCGGGGCGCGCTATCACTCCCCACAAAATAGTTGTCAGCTAATCTGTCCCGGTCCGGCAGGTCTCATTTGAAATGAGGAAAGTCAGGGGTGGAAAAGAACACCATCAGACTGGCGGGGACATATCCATCTAGGGGGAGCCGTCCGTTTTTGGGATAGCGTTTGGCAGCAGGACGCAGAGAATTAAAAGCGCAGCTCGGAAAAATTAATGGCAAAATCATCGTATATACCAGCTCTGACGGAATCTGTGAAACAATAATCAGCAGTATCCTCTGCTTCAAAATCATATACAAGAATACGGTTTTTATCGGGGTTCACAATCCAGTATTCACGGACACCAGCAGAACGATATTTAAATAGTTTGATGAAATAATCCATGCGCCTGCTGCCGGGTGAGACAACCTCAATAATCCAGTCTGGTGCACCTGTACAGCCCCTGTCATTGAGCTTATATCTGTCGCAGACAACGGAGATATCCGGTTCGACATAGTTTCTGTCATCTTCATTCAGAAATACGGCGAACGGAGCAATATACGCTTTGCAGGAGCCGTTTCTAGAATCAATGTAATCGGCAATTTTACGATATAAAGTACCAACAATTTCCTGGTGACGCCTGCTCGGAGGAGCCATGTAATAAATCTGCCCGTCAATCAGCTCCGCGCGCGTTCCTTCCGGCAGGGCATAAATATCATCGATGGTGTAGGTTTTTTCCTGTGGTAATGTCATTGTAACACATCCTTTCATGGGTAATGCTCTGGAAACAGCCCCGTGCTGTTCTGATATTTCAACTATAGTTTATCTGGCAGCAGGACGCAAGGCTTATTTAAGCGGACTATATGAGCATTTTGGTAACATCGGCAAAATCAATATATAAATCATCATAGATGTTGACTTTTACAGTAGAATCAAAAGAATACTGCACATTGACAATATCTTTCTCAAAATAGTTTACCGTTATGATTTTTCTGCGTGGGTCTACAATCCAGTATTCGCGCACACCGTAATTTTTGTAGTAGAACAGTTTGCGGATATAATCATCTGATGGATTTCCTGAGGATACAATCTCAATAATAAAGTCTGGTGCGCCGTTACACCTTTTCCCATCCAGTTTGCTAAGATTGCAAAGAATCATCAGATCCGGCTGCACGATGGTCAGCGGAGCGTCACTGAGTTTCACATCAAACGGGGCATGAAAAACCCGGCAGGACCCTTGCCTGCTTTTAATGTAAGTATTGATTATGGTGGACAATTCCATAGATATTATTTGGTGATCCTGCGATGGGCTTGACATATCATAAATAATACCGTCGAAAACTTCTGCTCTTCTGTCTGCCGGAAGCGCTTCGTACTGCTTCAGCGTGATAGTTTCTGGTTTTGGCTGTAATGCCGACATAGTATACACATCCTTTCAGAGAAAATGCATTGGAATTCCGCGTGTTCCGGTACTTTAACTATAAACTATCCGCCAGCAAGCCGCAAGGATTATTTCGCAATGCCTTCTCTCTCACCGTCATGCTACCTCCATTCCGCCGGAATCTCATCGACATCAAACTCATAGTCAAACAGAATCGAACCTATTTCCGTTGTCCCAATCTGCGCACCGTGGATGGTTCCATCCTCATCTTTGAAGAGCCAGACACCGGACGGCGAAAGGTATGACTGCTTTCTTCCAGGATACGTATATTCTATCCACTCCTGCGGCGCATCCGCCAGGGATGCTTCTATATCGTAATCGTAAACCGGCTTTCCACTCTCGCCGAGATAAAGCTGCGGACCGTGAATCGTCCCGTCTGCATCCTTAAAGAGCGGCTTTCGCCCCGCCGGAGCTTCTGTCTGCACCGCCGCATCCGTTTGTTCCATCCGCGTCTGCTGCTGCACTGCCGCATCCGTTTGTTCCACCTGAGTCTGCTGCTGCACAGCCACATCTGCTTGCGCCGTCTCCTTCTCAATTTCCGCTCTGCCGTTTAGACGAAATACAAATGCCCCGTCCTCCAGGCTGCATCCGCTTGTTAAGAGTGCCGCAGTCAGTAAAACGCCCATTGCCATCCGATTCGTATATTTTTTAAGTGTCCCTTTCATCATTTTCTCCCCCTGCTTTTTCTGTTATTCTTCTTCCTGCACACGGCACAAAACCCGCCCGGCACACTCTCTGCGCTAATCTGTACGTCGTGAAGATTTAAGATCTTTCTGGCAAGATATAATCCGATACCCAGATGTTTTTCTGATGCCCTTTCACATTGTCCACGGTAAAATATATCGAAAGCACGCTGCACGTCCTCCGCACGCAATCCGGCGCAGTCGTTTTCTATCCGACAGCTCCCGGCGTCTGTCGTAATCTTTATCACGCCGCCCGCATCGCAATAGCTCACGGCATTACCGATGAGATTTCCAAACGCTTTTTCCAGGTATTTGCGGTCGCCCTCCAGCTCAAATTCCCCCTGCACAGAGAATTGCACCGTAATCTGTTTTTCCTTTATCAACGGCTCTCTCTTTGCAAGCTGTCCCCGCAGAAGCTCGCTGACAGATATCCCCTCTTTCTGCAGTACAAGATGCTGCGATTCCAGCCGCGCCGCCCCGATGATGTCCGCCACCATGCCGTCCATCTCTTCTGTCTGCCCAATGATCTGCCGCAGATAATATTCCCTCTTTTCCGCCACCACGTCCTCCAACAGATTCTCCGAAAATCCGCGGATGATACCGAGCGGCGTCTTCATCTCGTGCGCCATCGCATTGATGAAATCACGCTGGTTTTCCTCCATCTGCGCCCGCTGTGCCTCCTGTCCGCTGATAACCATGATCACCGTTCCCGCACAGGTAAGCATCAGAAAAAAGCCCGCCAGATAAACATATTTCATGTAGTCCATCGCGGCTGCCCACGGACGGCATTCGCTGATCAGCGTCAGATCACAGGTCCGCTCTCCGATCTGAACCGTGTAATCCTCTTTATAACGCGTCTGAAAGCTCTCCGAACCAGGACGCACCTTCTGCGAAAAAGACGCATAGTAGCTTTCCAGATCCTCCGACACCGCCGTCTGCAGCCAGGTGCTCTCACGCCAGCGCATCCACGCGCTGTACCCCTGCAGCAGCCCCGGAAATGCCAGGCTAAGCTCTTCTGTAGCCAGAGCCTCATCCTCATCCGCTTCCTCCGCTGCGGTCCACTCCCAGACAATCCCGCTGCCCGTCTGCACGTAGCTTGTCGTACGGTTTTTATTATCTGTATAGGATCGCTCTCTTTTTCCGCCGGTAAATGGATCGACCGCGCCGTCGTCCAGTTCAAGCCCCTGCTCCCAGATCACATGCTGTACCAGAAGCCCCTTCAGACTGCCGTCCTTTGCGATTTTTCCGTAGAACCAGTATTTTTCCGGGTCGTGTGCGCCCAGGGCGTTTCTTCTCTCCAGATAAAAGCGCGCAAGCTGGTCGATCTCCTCCTCACTAAGATAATCCGGCAGCGAATAGACATTCTCCGCTCCCATCCAGGAGTAATTTTTTGAATTCCGGATTGCCGACGCGTATTCGCTGCGCGCCGACACCCCCTCTTCCTTATCATAAAAAACGAGCGCATACTGCTGGAACCGGGTGTTAAAAAGCGCGGAGGATGTCAGCGACTGATACGCCGTCTGACGCTGCCTGCCTGTGAAGTCCTCTTTCTCCCCCTCCATCTGTTCAATAAAATCCGCCACGCCGGAAAGCTGCGTCTGGAAATCCTGCGCAAATTCTTCCATATATTTTGCTCGTATCAGGAAAGTACATGCTCCCATGATCACCAGATACAAAATAAGAAATCCAACCGTCACCCAGACGTATAACCTCTGCTTCCTTCTCATGGCCCCACCTCCATCCGGTAACCCAATTTCCGAATCGTCCGTATCCTGTTGCCACTGCTGCCAAGAAGCCTGCGCAGCTTTTTAATGTGATTATCCACCACGCGCTCGTTTCCGTCAAAATCATAACCCCAGAACCGGATCAAAAGCTGCTCGCGGCTGAAAATACGGTTGGGATTCTCCAGAAAAAACAGCAGCAGCTCATATTCTCGCGGCGGAAGCTCCCGAAGCACTCCGCCAACATACACCTCATGGCTGCGCACATCTACAGCAATATCTCCCACGCGAAGCTGTCTGCCCGCTGTCCTTCCGTGCACACGCCCGGTCAGCGCCGTTACCTTCGCATAGAGCACCGGCAGCGAGAACGGTTTTGTGATGTAATCGTCCGCGCCCATGGAATAGCCGTTCAGCTCGTCCTCCTCCTGCACGCGCGCCGTGAGAAAGATCACCGGAACATCGCTGATCTCACGGATTTTCCTGCAGATGGTAAAGCCGTTCATCCCCGGAAGCATAACGTCGAGAAGGATCATCTGCCAGGACCCCTGCGCGATCCGCGCAAGCGCCTCCCCGCCATTTTCCACTGCCTCCGCCGTCCAGCCCTTGCTCCCGAAATAATCCAGAATAATTTCCTGCAGCCGCAGGTCATCCTCCACGACCAAGAGTCTCTGCTCCATGTCCCCACCTCCCTTTTGCGCGCCAATTCTGCTGTGGCTGCGCACAAAATCCGCCCCGCAAAACTTACCTATTATATAAAGCAGATATATTTTTCTAAAAAGAGTATAGCACAGAAATATATCCTTTTTGTATCCATAGCAGAAAAAATGCCGGAGTCTCTTCTGAATCCGGCATATCAAAAAAAGCCGCCGCCAGACAGCTCTGACAGCGGTACTTTTTTCATATTATTTAATGTTTTCCGGCCCGAATCCAAAGGGAAGCATTTCCTCCAGCGTACGCTGAATGTATTTTCCCTTTCCATTTGCCAGAATAATCCGGAAGGTCTTTGGATCGCAGAATTCCATCATGACCTGACGGCAGACGCCGCAGGGCGCGCAAAGCTCGTCGCCCTCGCTCTCCTCCGGTCCGCCGACAATGGCAATTTTTTCAAATTCCCGCTCACCATCGTAGATTGCTTTAAAGAAAGCCGTTCGCTCCGCGCAGTTAGTCGGCGTGTAGCCAGCGTTTTCAATGTTGCAGCCGTGATAGATCTTTCCGCTTTTTGTGACAAGCGCCGCGCCCACCTGGAAGTGGGAGTACGGCACGTAAGCATGCCTTCGCGCCTTTTTCGCTTCCAGAATCAGTTCTTCGTTCGTCAATGCTATTCCCTCCGTTTTAAATGCGCGCAACGCCGCTTGTCCGCGCCGCCAGCGCCACCGCCGCAGCCACCGCCGGTCCCACCTTCGGATCAAACGCATACGGGATAATATGCTCCGCATCCAGCTCATCCTCTGTGATCAGATCCGCCAGCGCCTTCGCCGCAGCCATCTTCATTTCCTCGTTGATATCGCTTGCCCGCACATCAAAAGCGCCGCGAAAGATTCCCGGAAACGCCAGCACATTATTAATCTGGTTCGGGAAATCGCTGCGTCCGGTAGCGATCACCTTCGCGCCGCCCGCCTTTGCGTCCTCCGGAAAAATCTCCGGAGTCGGGTTGGCGCAGGCAAAAATAATCGCGTCGCGGTTCATCGTTTTCACCATCTCCGTCGTCACCGTATCCGGCGCGGAAACGCCGATAAAAATATCCGCGCCCACCAGCATATCCGCCAGCGTGCCCTCTTTTTTCTCCAGGTTCGTCACCTGCGCCATCTCTTCCTTGATCCAGTTCAGACCATCACGCCCCGCGTAGATAGCGCCCCTGCGGTCGCACATGGTAACATTCCGGAAGCCTGCCGCCAGCAGCAGCTTCACGATGGAAATCGCCGCCGCGCCCGCACCGGAGGTCACGACCTTTACGTCCTCTTTTTTCTTTCCGACCACCTTCAGCGCGTTCGTCAGACCGGCAAGCGTGATCACCGCCGTGCCATGCTGATCGTCGTGGAAGATCGGGATATCGCAGCGCTCCTTTAATTTGCGCTCGATCTCGAAGCAGCGCGGCGCCGAGATATCCTCCAGGTTGATGCCGCCGAAGGAACCGGAGATCAGCGCGACCGTATCGACAAATTCGTCGACGTCCTGTGTTTTCACGCAAAGCGGAAAGGCATCCACGTCTCCAAAGGACTTGAACAGCACACACTTGCCCTCCATGACCGGCATTCCCGCCTCCGGTCCGATATCGCCAAGACCGAGCACCGCCGAGCCGTCCGTGATAACGGCGCAGAGATTGTGTCTCCTCGTCAGCTCATAAGATTTGTTTATATCCTTCTGAATCTCCAGACAGGGCTGCGCCACGCCCGGCGTGTATGCCAGCGAAAGATCGTCCTTCGTGGACACCGGCACTCTGGAAACGACCTCGATCTTACCCTTCCAGTCTGCGTGCAGCTTCAGCGACTCTTCTGCATAGTTCATAGTTTTCCCTCCTGCATTTCTTTTATTTTGTTATACTAAAATTTTCTCCAAAATGCAAGGGAAACCGCTCACTCTCCTCTCCCCGCCAGCCTTGTTACTGTTCACTCCGTTCACAGCAACCTTCCCAAATCCATTTAAAATTCGCTTCGCGAATGGGATTTGCTCACACCTGAATCACGTTCTCACGCCTCAAACCCACAGGACTGGCTTTGCGTCGCAGCAGGTGTTTGAGGCTGGCGTGAACAGTAACCCAGCCTCCTGCGGTAACGCCCGATCAGCTTTTGAAATTCCTCATGCGGGCGCAAAAAATCATACTCCGGGCTACCCTCCAGCTCTGCCAGAAGAGGCGGCAGGATTTTTTCCGCCAGCGTTACATTTGCCGCGGCCTCCTGGTAACTCTGGTAAAGCACATGATACAGCACAGATTCATTCATTTTCCACGGAAGATACGTCTGCTCCAGCATCTGGTCCAGAATTTTAAGGCTTTCTTCCACATTCTGCTGTTTCAGCGCCAGTGCATGAAACCCTATCAAGCCATTATACCCCCACATATCATATATCTTTGCCGCCTCCTGCGCCTTTTGGGCAAGCCTTCTGGCATTTTCCTCATTTCCCATTGCAAGCTCCAGATCGATCATTCTCCAGAAATTTCCCATCACCCCGACGTTCTGCTGCAATACCATCTTCTCCACAAGCTTCAGCGCTTCCGCATATTTCCCCTGTTCCTTCCACAGATCCGCCTGCAGCATATTTTTATCGATCAGATTCGTCTCCGGAAGCTGGTCAATGATCTCCTGCACCTTTTCATATTCTTTGCTGTGCAGATATTTTGATGCCGTCATATAGCCCGTCCGCCTGCGGACATCCTCATCGTCACAATGCATTGCCTGCTCATACAACGCCCTCAAACGCTCCTGATAGCCGCCCTTCTCCTCGCCGGAGAGGTCAGAGGTCCCCATAATAATGCTCCCATCCAGCAGGGTAGCCATTCCCTCAATGAGGGCCCCGCAGTTCGGGTATTCCTTTATCCGGCTTTCTGCCAGCGAAAAGCCCGCCTCAATGCCGTTTTTCCCGATTTCCTTTGCGACCTCTTCCATATAATTGTTTATTTCCTGCTGCGTCAGTGTTTCCCGAAAGCACAGCAGCGTGTTCAGGTCCACATTCAGCAGACGCGCAAGCGCTGCCACCAGCGTGATGTCCGGGTAAGTGCTCCCCTTCTCCCACTTGTTCACCGCCGGAGCCGTCACGCCAAGCTGCTCCGCCACCTGCTCCTGCGTCAGACCAAGCGCCTTGCGTCTTTCACGGATAACTGTATTGATCGGCATATGTTTGCCCTCCTTTTTGTGATTTCCCGGGTTACCTCTACTATAACAGACTGCCTTGCGATGCTCAATGGAGGGATTGTTAATTTTAAGTTCGGAAACTTAACGGCAGGTTAAAATTTGCTTTTCTTCTTCAGGTTTTATGAGCAGACAGCACTCCGTCGTATCGTATACGCCGCTCCCAGCAGCAGCGCCGCGCACAGCAGCATACCGCCCAGCACATGAAACGTCACTGTGACAGAATAGCGTTCCCCCAGATACCCGGTCACAGGGCTTGCCAGTACCATCAGCACGGAATACAGCATACTGTCCACACTGATCAGCGTCGCTCTCTGGTCGCTTGAAAATTCGCGGTTCACATTCTCACTGACCGCCACCTCGGAAAAGCCTTCGCATGCCCGCATGACGCAGGCGCCGGCTAATATGATAACAATCGTCCGGCTTCCGGTAAGATATGTCCCGGCTCCGCCAAGCAGGCCGCACAAAATAAGCACATAAAGCAGCCGCATTTTACTTTTTGCCGCCAGACGCGCTCCGCCCGCCCCCGCCAGCGGGATCAGCAGCAGCGGCATCCCGATCCACTTTTCCGGCCATCCGCACTTTACAAGATGCTCCTGCAGGTACATCATCGTCAGGTAGCACGGGCACGCCACCGCTGCGTCCGCAAGCAGCTTTCCCATCGTCCCCGGATGATTTCTCATAAAATACAGTGTATCTAAAACATGATGCTTCAGCCGCATTCCCAGCTCACGGAAACCGTGCCTGCCGCGCTGTTTCTGTTCCTGCGTGACATGCGGCTCCTGCATTCCCATCACACAGAGAAACGCGCATAAATTCAGCAATACCGCCAGAAAATAAGTGTACCGGTAGCCCAGTGCGATTGCAACGGGGCTTAACGTGCAGGACAGCGCACTAAATACGCGCCCTGTCACGCTCATTTTTGACCGTACCCCTTTATATGTCTTTGCACAACCTGCTTCAAGAAGGCTATCGTATGCGAGCGCCTCCTCCGTCCCGGACGTGAGATTGAAACTCAGCGCTGAAAAAATCATTCCCATATAAATCCAGCCGCTCCATCCGTCCAGCGCCATAAAAACGCCGGAACACATACCGGCGATCCCGGACAGCAGCAGCGTGCGCTTCCTGCCGAACAGATCCGCCGCCATACCGCTCGGAATCTCAAAAATCATACTCGTCACATGGAAAACACCCTCCGCAAACCCCACCTGCGCCAGCGAAAATCCACGCCCAAGCAAAAAAATCACCCACACCACGTCCACCATCCGGAAGCTGCAAAGCGCTTCATACATATACAGAAGACGTGTCTGTCTCTTTATATTGTTCATCGAAGTTCTCTCCTTTTCCCTGTGCAGCGCAGCACAAAAACACGCACTTATCCTGCGCCGCTGGTCACTGTTCACGTCGTTCACAGTAACATTCGCAAATCCATTTAAAATTCGCTCCGCGAATGGGATTTGCTCACACCTGTATCACTTTCTTACGGACTTTGCAGTGAATGCAAAGTCCTGACCTGAACAGTAACCGCCGCTGCACTGCCTTTTTCAATTTTAACTGTTATTTCTGGAAAACGCCCTGAAAAAGGGCAGACTGGTAGCCGGAAAAAATCAAATGTTTCCTTTAAATTTAAAGATAACGATTCTTCTCCAGCTCATGATAACTCCTTGAACAAATGAAATTTCTTTCTTACACCTTATCACAAAAAATTTACAATGTCAAACACTTCCATTTTTTTCAGATTCGGTTATAATAGGGACAAACCGTTTTCAAGGAGGCCTCATCGCATGAATAAAAATACATTTGCCCTGCTTCCGCCCATGGGCTGGAACAGCTATGACTACTACGACACGACCGTCACCGAAGCCGACGTCCGTGCAAACGCCGCGTTCATGGCAGATCATCTCAAAAAATATGGATGGGAATATGTCGTGGTGGATATCGAATGGTACGCTCACAAGGCAGGCTCTATGCGCGATCAGTTCCAGTACATCCCCTTTGCGCCCGTCGAGATGGACGAATATTCCCGGCTGCTGCCGGATCCCGAGCGCTTTCCGTCCTCCGTCGGCGGCGCCGGGTTTGCTCCGCTGGCAGAGTACATTCACAGCCTCGGTCTGAAATTTGGTATCCATATCATGAGAGGTATTCCGCGGGCAGCCGCTCACAATCACACGGCTGTTAAAAACTGCCCGCTGACTGCCGACCTTGCCGCCGATCCGTCCTCCATCTGCCTCTGGAACCCGGATATGTACGGTCTGCGCAATAACGAAGCCGGACAGGCGTACTATGATTCTCTCATGGAGCTTTACGCCTCCTGGGGCGTGGATTTTATCAAGTGCGACGATATCTGCAACACCAATAATCAGAACCGTTACGGTGAGGGCAGCTACGCCGCCTGCTATGAAATCGAAATGCTTGCAAAGGCGATCCGAAAGTGCGGCAGACCGATCGTGCTCTCCCTCTCCCCCGGTCCGGCGCTGATCGACAAAGCCTGGCACTATGAAAAATACGCCAACATGTGGCGCATCACCGATGACTTCTGGGATAACTGGACGCTTCTGAAAAATATGTTCCGGCGCTGCGAGCTCTGGCAGAACCACGTATCCGCAGGCTGCTACCCGGACTGCGATATGCTTCCGCTCGGCAAGATCGGCAAAGGCTTCGGCGAAGAACGGACCACAAACTTCACGCGCGAGGAGCAGCGCACCATGATGACGCTCTGGTGCATCTTCGGCTCCCCTCTTATGCTCGGCGCTGAGATGACAAAGCTTGACGACTGGACGCTCTCACTGCTGACAAACGAGGAAGTGCTTTCCCTGCGCGCCCCGGAGCGTCAGCGCCGACAGGTGCTCCGCAGCAACGAGGAAGCCGTCTGGGTTTCCAGAGATCCCGCCGACGGAAAAACCTGTGCGGCGCTCTTTAATCTTTCCGACGATACCAGAACCGTCTCCGTACCGCTCGCGGAGCCGGAGCTCTCGCAGGATGCGTGCCGTCTGCGCGACCTCTGGGACGGAAAGATTTCCCGCTGCGCAAACGACTGCATTCAGGCGGAGCTTCCGCCGCACGGATGCGCGCTGTACGCGATTGAGGCATAAAAAACCGCAGGACTTCTTTCGGGAAGTTTCTGCGGATTTTTTCACCCGTCTGGTTTATGACGGCATTCATGTCTTCTGATCTGCCTGGATACCGCCGCATCCAGCGACAGCGTCCGCACCTGGACATCCATCAGATGCTGCCCCCGAACAGCCCGGCAGAGTACTGCTTATTCTCCTGGTATTTGGCGCAAGGACGAGAAGTATCAAAGAGCGGCAGCACACATTGCTGCCGCCCTTTAGTTGCCACTTGCAAAGCCGGACGGGACTGTCAACGGCGGGCATAACCCGTTCATCTTGCTATTGACTGGCTCGGCTGGATTTGCTATCTTCTTGACAAGCTAGAAATTATATAGAATATTAGCCTTGCAGATATTCAATTAGTTTACTTGCATATTCATTACTATGTTCATGCAAAAATTGTCCATGTCCCATATATTCAATTTCCACATCTGTTAAAGCAGGCAGATATTTTTTTAACAAGGCAGCGCTTTTCCTTGGATATTGCTCATTTGAACCTCTCCAAAACAGAATAGTTCCCTTGTAATTCTTTATGTTTTCAGGAATATGATATCGATATATAAATTCGCATGCGTTTTTTATAGTATTTGAGGTAATATTCTGATAAAGCATCTCAATAACACTATTGTTATCTTTTCCCATAACCGCGTCCATCATAAATTTAGGAATTGCTTTTCCGTTTTGAAGTCTCCTTATCGCTTTACAAAACATATATTCATATGGCTTTGTCAACCAACCCATCTTTGTCAGAAATGCCGCATCCAAATGCGTCTTCGCAACATTGACATTGCCTCTGCCTATAATCTCAACGGCCATTGTTGCTCCCATAGAAAAACCTGACAAGCAGTATAAATTACCAGATAAATTATTTATTATGTATTTTTCTATCTCATTACAGTTTTCCTCAAGGTTGACAAGTTCTACCGTTCGTTCGCTGTGACCGTCCACTTCTGCCAATATTACATAGCGCAGCTTGTAGCTGCAATCAAACTTTTTTAGAATCAATCTTAAGCAAAA
>CABRSG010000040.1 GCA_902473545.1 uncultured Lachnospiraceae bacterium
CGTGCGAACCAATCAGCATCCCTGACGGCTCCGCGATTACGCGTGCCGGATCGTCGAGCGCCGTTGCGAACGCATACAGCACATAGCGCAGCCCCGCCGCTGTATTTCTCACGCCGTGCGCAATATGGAGCCAGCCCTTTTCCGTCCTGATAGGCACAGCGCCTGCGCCGTTTTTCGCCTCCGTAATCGTGTGATATTTTCGCTTGCTTGTAATAATTTCCTCGTCAATGACCGCATGTTCAATATCATCGCACAGCCCGAAGCCAATGCCTCCGCCGCTGCCGGTGTCGATAAAATCATCCATCGGGCGGGTGTAGAAGGCATATTTTCCGTTGACAAATTCCGGGTGCAGCACCACATTTCTCTGCTGCAGAGAACGCAGCGTTTTCAGATTATCGAGACGCTTCCAGGTCTTTAAATCCTTTGTGCGCACGATTCCGGCAGCCGCCACCGCCGCCGAGAGATCGTTTGCCGAGGTATCCTTGCTCTCCGAGCAGAACACGCCGTAAATCCAGCCATCCTCATGCTTCGTCAGACGCATGTCGTACACGTTCGTCTCCTCCGGGCAGGTATCCGGCAGAAGTACCGGGTAATCCCAGAAGCGGAAGCCGTCGACGCCGTTGTCGCTCTCCGCCACGCCAAAGAAGGATTTGCGGTCGTTGCCCTCAATGCGCGCTACCAGATAAAACTTCCCATTTAATTCAATCGCGCCGGAATTCATCACCGCATTCACACCAAGTCGTTCCATAAAGTACGGGTTTGTGTTCGGGTTTAAATCATATTTCCAGTGCAGCGGAATATGCTCCCGCGTCAGCACCGGGTATTTATATTTCTGCAAAATTCCGTTGTAAAATTCGCTCTTTTCATTTTTTTGAGCGAGAAGCCGCTCCTGCTTCTCCTGTTCCGCATAATATTGTCTATGAAGCATCTGACAACCTCCTTATCATCTCAATGCACATGCGCCCGTTGTGATATGGACACTTCCACGGCTCCACAATCGGTCTGCCCTCTACCGGACTTCCGTCCGCGTGTACGCACCAGAACCACTCCGAGGACGGGCGTTTATCTATGATATTCGTCTTGATGTAATCCCAGATTTCGTCCACCGCCTGCCGGTAGTCTGCGCCGCCCGGCATCTCCCCGTCTTTCTGCCACGCGTTTGCGCAGCCATTCACCGCCTTCTCCTTCTGCCAAGCGTTTGTGTACCCGACCATCGCCTCCGCCTGCACCCACCAGACGCGCGTCTCATCTATTATGCCGTTTTCTGCCTCGTTGGCAAGCGAGTGACTGCGGTATGCCTTTTCAAAGACGCAGCTCTCCAGTTCCTTCGTGATGGCGTGCATTTTTTCCGTGTACGCCGCGTCGCCCAACACCTCGCAGCCGCGGTCGATCAGCCAGGCCGCCTCGATATCGTGCCCAAAGGAATGCAGATCGAGCAATGAATTCCAGTCTTTATCAAAAAACACCTCCAAACGGTGTTCTTCGGGGTTATAGACCCTCTTCCGGAAAATATTCATCATCCACTGCAGGCGCTCCGCCACTGCCGCATCGTGTGTGACGTCATAAAGCTCCGTGTACGCCTCAAAAACATGCAGCAGTGTGTTCATTGTTTTTTCTGCCAACACGCCGTTCTCCGAAAGTTTCTCGTTGTCCGCCGGAAGAAAATCCTCCGTGAACGCCTCCAGATAGCCCTGCTCATCGCGGCATTTCTCCTCAATCAAAGCAAACAGCTCCTGTGCCGTTTTCAGCGCCTCTTCCTTTTTGCTCACGCGGTAATACGCGGAAAGCGCATAGATTGCAAACGCCTGATTGTAGGTATGCTTTAAGTCCTCCTCCACATTTCCGTCGTAGGTGACAGACCAGTAAACTCCGCCGTTCCTCTTATCCAGACAATACCTCTGCATAAATTCATAGGCATGATCCGCTTCGGCAAGCAGGAAGGCGTCGCCAAGCAAGCGGCAGGCGCTGGAAAAAAACCAGAGAATCCGGCTGTTCAAAATACAACCCTTCACAGCTTTTTTATCCAGCTTCAGATCGTAACCGAGCCAGCCGTAATAGCCGCCGTATTCATTGTCGCGTAGCCCCTTCCAGAACGGGATCAAATGCTCTGTGAGGTGCTCGCGGATTTCTTCTATTAACATAATTTCCCTCCTGACCTAAAAGGACACCCGGTTTTCCGGATGCCCCTTCTCGCAACAGCCCCGGTCTGTTATCGGAGTCCGACCCCCGCGTCCGATTCGCGAACCACGCTGTGTTCTTTAATGTAATCTGTTACTTCTCCCACGGTCGTGAAGGCAAGCCCCACATAGCTGTCCGCCGCGCCGTAGTAGATTGCAATCCTGCCCGTTTCGCTGTCGTGAATGGTTGCGCACGGGAAGGTGACGTTCGGCACGAAACCGCGCTCCTCATACCACTCCTCCGGCGTGAGCAAGAAGTTTTCGCAGCGGTATTTCACGATAGAAGGCTGGTCGATATCGAGAATTGCGCCACCGATGCTGTACACCAGCCCGTTGCAGGTTCCTGTGACGCCGTGATAAAACAGAAGCCATCCTTCCTCTGTCTCAATCGGGGCTGCTCCGCCGCCGATCTTCACAGACTCCCACCACTCACTCGATTTGCCCATTACGTGACGATGCTTTCCCCAATACACCATGTCAGGGCTTTCAGAAAGATAGATGTCGCCGAACGGCGTGTGCCCGCTGTCGCTCGGACGGGAAAGCAGCACATACTTCCCGTTGATCTTTCGCGGAAACAGCACCGCATTGCGGTTAAACGGCAGGAACGGGTTTTCAATTCTCGTAAACGTCTTAAAGTCCGTAGTCTTTGCCATGCCGATGCCCGCGCCGTAGCAGTCCTGGCACCAGATGATATAGTACATATCCTCAATCTTCACCAGGCGCGGGTCGTATGCGTAAATTGGCATAAACGGCTCGCCCGCCTCGTTGACAAACCCGATTTTGTTCTTCTCAAATTCCCAGTGGATGGCATCGTTGCTGTATCCAAGGTAAATATACGGAATACCGTTCACCTGCTCGCCGCGGAACACGCCAATAAATTTCCCCTCATACGGCATCACCGCGCTGTTAAAAATGCGCGCCACTCCAGGAACTGGATTGCGCCCGATGATCGGATTTTGGGCGTACCGCCATACCGGAATCCCGTTCGCAAATTCTGCCGGCGGGTCCTGCCACGGCATGTTCGGCACTGCCGATCCGATGATTTTATTCTTGCTCATATTGCAGTCTCCTTTTTTCTGTTATCCCTTTACCGCGCCAGCCGCCATACCACTGTACACCTGCTTCTGAAAAATCAAAAACAGGATCAGGATCGGAATGATGGTGATAAGCACGCCTGCGCAGATGTAGTTATACTGGTTGCCGTAAGGTCCTGTGAAGGTATACAGCGCTGTGGAAATCGTCTTCAGCTCCTTACTCTGCAGATACAGGTTGGACATGTAATATTCGTTGTACACGCCCACGCCCTTGAGCACCAGCGAGGTAATGATCGCCGGTTTCAGCAGCGGGAACAGAATCTTGAAAAATACCCCAAAATAGGTACAGCCATCCACGATTGCAGATTCATCCAGAGAAACCGGAAGATTCTCGAAAAACTGCAGGAATATGTAGATAGAAATAATATCGGTGCCCATCAGCACGATCATGTAGCCGTGTAGCTTGTTGATCAGTCCCAGCGAAAACATGATCTGATAAACCGTAACCTGCGTCGCAATGCCCGGAATCAGCGCCGCAAACATAAATAGATTCTGAATCAGTGCGTTTCCCTTAAATTTGAAGCGGTTCAGCACATAGGCAAGCATGGACCCCATCATAATGGAAAAAACCAGCACTACCACCAGCACGATTGCCGTATTCAGAAAGCATCTGAGCATACTTGCCTGCGTGAAGGCAACCTTAAAGTTTTCAAAATTAAAGAAGCTCGCCGGTAAATCCAGCACGGAGGTTGCCGCGTATTCCTCGTTTGTTTTGAATGCTGTAAAAACGCAGACAACCACCGGCAGCAGCGCGACGATTGCCGCAATGCAAAGCATTACATATTTAAAGATACTGAAAAGTCTGTTGACAAAACCGTTTCCGCCCTTTGCATCTATCATTACGCTCTGCCTCCCTTCACCGCCAGCTTTGCAGCTTTTTTTCTCTTTCTCACTGCCGCCTTTGATTCATCGCTTGTGCCGTCGTCAAAGACGTACTTAAAGAACAGCTTCTGCGCCACCGTGCAGATGATGATAATGCCAAGAAGCACAATCGCCATTGCGCAGGCAAGTCCGACCTTCTGATTTTCATGCGCCAGACGGTTCATGATAACAAAGTATGTACCGGTTCCCATCGTACCGTTTGTGATAACGTAGGGCGGCTCGAATGCGCTCAGAGAACCGCTGATGGAAAGAATCAGGTTTAGCACCACGATAGATTTAATGCTCGGCAGAATGATATAGATGAACTGGTGCCACTTGTTCGCGCCGTCCATGTACGCCGCCTCGTAAAGGTCGGTGTCCACCGACATCATCGCGCCGAGGAACAGAATCATGTTCTGACCCATGTATCTCCAGACGGAGGTTGCCGCCAGGGAGATGTTATTGATTCGTTTATCCTGCAGCCACATCGGAATATTTTCCAGATCCATGCCAAGCATCTGCAAAAGCGAGTGGAGCACGAAGCCTCTTGCGTAGAAAAATTTGAAAATAAAGCCGACCGCGATACCGCAGATAAGATACGGGAAAAACATCGCGCCCTTAAAGAACGCCGCGCCCCTCACCTTAAATACCATGAGGGTGGCGAAAAACAGCGCCAGACCAAGCTGGACAACCGCGCCGCCCATGTAGTAAAGGCTGACCGCCAGCGACGCGAAGCATTCGCTTCTGCTGAATACATCCAAGTAGTTTTTCAGACCGACGAATTTGCGCGGACCTGTGTATTTCATATTGTAAAAACTAAATTCTACCATTTTGCCAAACGGAACGTAGGTGAACACGATCAGCAGAAGCAGCGGCAGAAACATGAAGGTGGTGATAAAAAGCCATTTCTGCACCTTTCTGCTCTTAAACCATTCCGAAAAGCTTTTCTTTGTTGTCGGAGCAACAGAATTATTCATAACTTCCTCCTTCCGGATTACCGGGCCGTCCGGTTGTCCGCCGGACAGTCCCTTTATGCGGCTTCGATGGTTCTGTCTGCCTGCCGCTGTTCGGCGGCATTATCTTTCAGCAGCTTTACAATATTTAGCGCCGTCTACACGACGCTGACGTCCAGCGCGGTATTATGCGCTGTTTTGATGCTGGGCGGCTTTCTGTTCTGCGAAGGGCTTCTGACCATGATAAAAACCCCGCAGGAGCTGATGGCGGATTCTCTTCTGTATCTGCGCATCTACATCGCGGGGCTTCCGTTTTTGTTCTTTTATAATGTAGCGACCGGTATTTTCTCCGCGCTTGGAGATTCGCGGACGCCCTTCTGGTTTCTGGCGGTTTCCTCCACGGCAAACATCGCGGTGGACATCCTGTTCGTCACCGCCTTTGACATGGGCGTTGCGGGCGTCGCCTGGGCGACCTTCCTCTGCCAGGGCGTAAGCTGCGTGCTGGCGATCGCGGTTGTGTTAAAGCGGCTGCGGGCAGTCCCCACGCAGGGACGTATCCCGCTGTTTTCCAAAGCCCTGTTCGCAAAAATCGCCGTCATCGCGATCCCGAGCATCCTGCAGCAGAGCTTTATCTCCGTAGGAAATATCCTGATCCAGAGCGTGATCAACAGCTTCGGCGCCAGCGTCATCGCCGGATATTCTGCCGCGATCAAACTGAACAACCTCGTGATCACGTCCTTCTCTACGCTCGGAAACGGTGTCTCCAACTACGCCGCGCAGAACATCGGCGCAAACAAAACCGAGCGCATAAACGCGGGCTTCGGCGCCGGATTAAAGCTAGTGTGGCTGCTGTGCGTTCCGTTTTTCCTGTTCTACTTCTTCGCCGGACACTGGGGACTGCTGCTGTTCATGGATCACAGCTCGGAAAACGCGCTTGTCTGCGGACAGACCTTCCTGCGGATCGTATCGCCGTTTTACTTCATCGTCTCAATGAAGCTTGTGGCGGACGGCATCCTGCGCGGCGCCGGACTCATGAAGCAGTTCATGATCACTACCTTCACCGACCTCGTGCTGCGCGTCGTCCTCGCCTTCGTGCTCTCCGGCATCTTCGGCTCCACCGGCATCTGGATGGCATGGCCGGTCGGCTGGAGCATCGCAACCACAATGTCGATTATGTTTTACCGGAAGAGCTTCGGTCCGCGGAAATGACTTCCTTTTCTACGATCACTCTGCAGTCCTTCCTGCAGCAGGCAATCCCATATTTAAGGATAATATGGCATCCTTCTTCCCTTAATTCATTGACATATCCATTCTGATCAATCTGTTTAATCGCTTCCCGGCAGACAGTTTCATACTGTCTGTCCTGCGCGTATTTTACTTCGATCACGATTCCTGTGTCCTCTCCTTCGATATGGATGAATATATCGCTGTACCCGTCACCGGATTCCTTATTTGATTTCAGATACCAGTCAGTTTTATACCCAAGAATGCCCAGCAGGATTCCATGATAAAAATTCTCTCTGGTAGGTCGTTTTACAAATGTGTCCCGGATACTGATGGTCTTCTTCAAATACGACGCAAATAGTTTTTCAACCTCCTGCGCATTTCCTTGCCGGATAGCATCACAAAAACTTTCCAAAAGCGCTCCATCTTTTGCAACTGTTTCCTGGAACATACCCATGATCTGCTCGGTAAATATACTTCTGATTTCCATATTGGGAATTGTCAGCAGATACTGGTTCCCATTCCTTCTCCCTCTCTGTGTCAGATATCCTGTCATGAACAAAACACTCCAGATATAATCCGCCTTATCATAAAGCCTGTTATAGGTCAGATCTTCATAAATTTTCTTCTCCACGATATCCCCGGCAATCAATGCTTCCATTTCCCCGCGCATAACGCCGTTGCCCATTCTTTCTGCGAAGTGACGGACAGCATCGTTTCCGCTGGTATTAGACCAGTAATTCTTTGTTTCCTGTTCCATACTATCCACAGATTCGTCACAGTAGCTGATCACATCCCACGGGCAGTATACCTCCACATCGCCAAAGAGATATCCGTCATACCAGTTTTTCACTGCCTCATACCGTTCTTCCAGCCCGTAATAAGTCAGCATTTCCCTTACTTCCCTATCTGTAAATCCAAAATATTCATCAAAATGAACATTCGTAATAGAAAAAATTTTCAGATTATTCAAACCGGTAAAAATACTTTCCTTTGCCACCCGCAGGCATCCCGTTAAAACCGCAAAATACAGGCTTTTATTCGTTTTCAGAACCTGCTCGAACAGGTTGCGGAGCAACAGTACCATTTTATTATAATATCCGTTTTCGCTGGCTTTTGCCAAAGGAACATCGTACTCATCAATCAGTACGATCACCTTTCCACCGTAATGCTTCTCCAACAGCTCGGAAAGGGTTTTAAGACTGCCCATCAATATCGGATCAGACATCGAAAACTGCTCCCGGCCAGTCTTGTCAACATTAATCAACTGTTTATATAATTCTTTTTCTTCGGAAGATAGCATTTCACTTTCCAGAAGAAGCCTAAAACGCATTGCTTCCTTTCCGATCACAGCGCAGACAAGAGAGCGGGCGGTCACATAATCAGCGCCGCTGATACCTTTCAGGGTGATTGAGATTACCGGAAACTTTCCCATGTATTCTTCGCAGAGCGCTTTTTCTTTTGCGATTTCCAGCCCGTCAAACAGCGCCGGATTACTGCCAATCTCAAAAAACGCCTGAAGCATACTCATATTCAGAGATTTTCCAAATCGTCTCGGACGAGTGAACAGATTCACCTCCCCCCATTTGGAAAGAAGCTCCCGAATCATTGCCGTTTTGTCCACATAATAAAACCCCTGCGAACGAATCTTCTCAAAGCTGTCAATCCCTACCGGCAATCTCTTCTTAACAAAATCCTCCATCTATAAACACGCCCCTTCCCAAATTTCTTTCATACCTTATATTTTAATATTTCCCATCCATCAATTTAAAGATCCCAGGAATCTTTTTTATTTCCTATCCCCTGCACAGGGCTGCAAAATTTTTCAGCAGGCTGCTGCCCTTGCTCATCCTCTCCGGATGCCACTGAACGCCGTAGACCTTCAGCGACCGGTGCTATAGCGCTTCTACGATACCGTCCTTCGCCCACTGCGTCGCTCTCAGATTCTTTCCGATTTTAAGCGGCGCCTGGTGATGTGAGCTGAAAACTTTAAGGCTTTTTCGCCTTCACAAACTTATCCAGCAGCTTATAGTGAAGCCTGTCCAGAGAATTGTCTATCCCGACGCTGCCCTTATTTTTTGTATGGTACATCGCCGGGTTGATGTCCGTCCCGCCCGGAAGGATCAGGCCGTCATAGGAGGACACTTTGATGCCGGACGACTTTACGATCGCAGCGTTTATCCCAAGCTTCTTCAGCGCGCCTGCCACTGCCTGCGCCTCGCCGGGACTGCTGTTCGCAACGGCGATTTTTACCGCTTTTTGTACCGTTACCTTACACTTATAGGTTTTCTTTCCTACCCTTGCCGTTATGTAAGCCGTCCCGGTTCCCTTCGCCGTCAGCTTTGCTTTGTATTTAGAATACTTTTTGACGGTGACAACCTTCTTATTTGAAGTCGACCAGACCGGCTTTGTCTTTGTCCCGGAAACTGTCAGATATGTGCTCTTCCCTTTTGTGATCTTCAAGGAACTCTTGTTTAACTTTGCTGCGTGCGCCGGAGCCGCGCAGAACAGAACCGTGCACAAAAATAACAGCAGGGCCCCCAGCCAGTACCACTTGCTTCTCAGATTTTCCCCTTTCACCATTTCATCCCTCCCGCTCCCTTTTTCATATTATACTTAATTTTTTCCATGTTCACAATCCTATATCAGGATTTTGAAAACTTTTTGCCCGTTCTGAAATACCTACAGGACCTGCCGCCGGCAGCTTCCTTCGGATGCATAGCGCCAAAAGCACCCCGGATCGCAATGTAAGTCCATCGCAGTCCGGGGTGCTCTCTTTGATTCGTTTTACTCAAATTCCTCCAGCGAAGGCACGTCCTCGGCGAACGTCTCCTTCCCCAGCTCATTGATCGTGGTTTTCCCGGCCTTTTCATACTGATAAAGCTGGTCCAGAAACTCGATCGCAGCACGGATTTTGGTGCGCAGCAGGTAGCCACCTGACTGCGTCGCCTCCGCAAGCGTGGAGACCGAAAGATCAGGATTCCAGCCGTAGGCTCTGCCGTGAAAATCCTGTATTTTACAGAGCACTTCGTTGATCTCGTCCCTAGTCAGCGGCAGAAGCTGCGGCGCACCGACAAGAAGATTCAGCACGGTTTTGGCAGGCTCCTGCGCCTCCGTATAAATCGTCTCGAGATTTTCGTACTCGTGCTTACCCTCGATGACATCCTCCACGTAGGACGCGCTGAGCGCAAAAATACTGAAGGTATTTTCCGGGCACCGCTCCGGCAAAAGGAAATCCGCCATGTTCCGGTAAGCGTTCAGGCGCGCTTTCTTTCCAAGGCGTCCCATCAGCTCGGTTTCGTCAATCAGGATCACCCAGCCATGATAACCCATCTGCGTGAACAGGTGACTCATGAATGAGAAATAATCACGGCAGTGCTTCGTCTTTGTAAAATTCACATTATATTTCGCCGGCTGGCTGAAAATACGGCGATAAATTTTCTTCAGCGGCGCATTTGCAATGAAATCACCCTCCAGATCTGACTGCAGGAGAAACTTTTCGTCCGAATCCTCCGTGTTCAGATAGGAGCGAAAAAGATAATACAGCTTGTCTGTTTCCAGCTGCTTCGCCGCATAAAGCAGCATTTCGTTGGCAACCGGACTGTTTGCAGATATCTTCTCCAGCTCATGCATAAAACCCGGCTGTCTCCGCTTCGGAAGGTAGGTATTCTGTATAATTTTCTGATAGACCAGATACAGCTTGTCCATCGGCGTTTCCTTGCTCAGCGAAAGATACGAAACAACCATGTTATTGGAATGCGCGAGGTTGAACACCGTATTCAACAGATGCGTCTTGCCCTCTCCGTATTTTCCGCTGATAATCATTCCACTGGATTTTCCCTGGTCACAGACCATATCCAGCCGGTTTGAGATTTCCTTCATAATTTTCGGGCGCGCCTCAGAAAAATACTGCCCTACCGCGCGCGAGGGAATGCCGGAGCGCAGCGCTTCGATATCATACATCCTCGTCCACCTCCTGCATTGCATTCTGAATCAGCTGCGGAATGCCGACTGCGCCGTTGCGCGCCTGCCGCACGATCTCCTCCGCCGCCTCTTTATTAAGCGGAGCTGCCGGAATGCTTTTCTGCATCTGCGCAATGCTTTCCGACATGGAGACGATCACCTCCGGCGTGTATTCCTGCGCCGCCAGACGGTCCAGATCCACCATATCCGCAAAACGGTTGAACCGCTCGCCCACGATCTCATTCTGAATGCGCATCCACAATGCCTGGTACGATTTCAGACCGGCATTCTCATCGTCCATAAGCTTGCGGTCAAAAGCGTACACAAACATGATATTCTTCATGCTGTCAATATCGTCGATAAGCTGGCGGATACTCTCATAGGTATCCTCGCGCTTCATCTTTGTATAATGGATCGGCTCCAGGCTGGACCGGCTGATCAAAATTTCCAGATCGTCAATTGCAATGAACAACCCGGAATAGCCACCCATGCGGATGACCTCTGCCAGCGAACGCAGCATATGTCTTGCATTGTACCGCGTAATGCGGCTCGGATAGAAGTCCATTGCCCGCAGCTGAGAAAGCTTGATCGTCCGGTCGCCCTCCAGCCACGCCAGAAGCAGCTCACGATTCTGCGCCTCCAGCACCGGGTAGCCCAGGATACTTCCGGTGAGCATACTGCACGCCAATGCAAAATTGTTGTCCAGCATTGGATTGTCAAGGAAAATCTGCTTTAGCTGCGCGCGGATCTCCCGCTTTGTCAACGCATCACCCATCCCGTTCTGCGAGAGATAATCAATGAACCTCATCCCATCCGGGATCTCCTGCGCATCGAATCCCATCTCGCGGATCAAATGATGACTGACCGCCTCCAGACAATCCAGAATATCGCACTGATGAAATATTTCTATGTAAATTTCCCGGAAATCATGCATCCAGACGTCGCGCGCGGAGAAACGCACAGTCTTGTAGTTTTCCTGGCGGGCAAGCTTTGTCATAAGCTGCAGGAAGTATGTTTTTCCGCTTCCCTGGCGGCCTGTTACAAATTTAATCTTGCTGCCGCCGTCCCGGATATATTCGCGAAGATATTTTTTCTCCCAGAAATCCGTGAGAAAATGAATCCCATTTCCGCTGTATTCTTCGTTCATCTTTTTGCTCCTTATTCATAGAAACAGATGGTTGCGAGATACTGCTCCTTCCCGTCCCTGTCGAGAATGCGGATCGCCTTGCTCTGATTCCGGCTCGGACCGAACTGGAACCTTCTTCCGTTTTTTGTCTCCTCGATCCCCGACGCATACAGTCTCGCCAGATCAAATGCAAAGCTCTGCTGATCGTAATCCTTGCGGAAACGGCTCATCGGCGCCAGGAATTTATACAGGTTCATCAGATAAATGTCGGCTCCCGGACGTTTATTCTGCTTCAGCGCCGCGAGATCGTAGGCGTCCGCAAGCTCACTGACGAAACTAAGCTCATTAAAATGCGCCTTATTCAGTTTTTCCTGCCCTGCCCTCACAGTGTCCACAAAGCTCTGCGGGCGCATACACTGCACCTTTTTGCGGTCGATATAAATATCCTGGTTTTCCGCATCCAGTCTCACGCGATACGGGAACATCTCGTAAACCGGAAATTCCCCACGCACATCCACGCCTTTTTCTTTGCAGGCATCCAGCATCTGCTGCGCAAACTCCCCACTCTCAAAATAAGCTCTGGTATCAAAACCGGAAACAGTGTCATCCATCTCCTTAAGCGTAGCCGAAAGCAGCTCCGCCGCCTCTGCCATCGCGCTCAGATCGCGCGAAAGCCCTTTCACATCTCCGCTCTCTGTCTCTTTTCCCACTGTCTTAAAAAGCTTCTGCAGAGACGCCAGACGGTCCTTCACCGCTTTTTCCTGGGGCTGCAGCGCTGCGTAAAAT
This sequence comes from uncultured Lachnospiraceae bacterium, assembly GCA_902473545.1. Taxonomy (GTDB): domain Bacteria; phylum Bacillota; class Clostridia; order Lachnospirales; family Lachnospiraceae; genus Marvinbryantia. Next base: position 12,185 of record CABRSG010000040.1, read on the forward strand.
TCCTCGTAATTCATGTTTTCATCCTTTGCATAGTTTTTATTTGCCCGACGCCAAAACCGCAAAATGCAGCTGGCTCCGGGCATCGCGCATTACCTTACGAAAAGTATATCTGAAATACCTCCGCTTTTCAATAGATTGTTTCAAAAATGACTGCGATATGGTAAACTTATGTTTAAGAACGCCCATCAGGATTGAAATTCCTTTTCTGGCAGGGTGAATATCGGAAAGGAGCGCGCCGCAAGTGAAACATGTTCTCTACCCATGGCAGGAGGATTGTCTGAAAAAATGGTTTGCAAATGACGGCAG
>CABRSG010000041.1 GCA_902473545.1 uncultured Lachnospiraceae bacterium
TACGTTATGAAATAAAATTTATATCTTTTGAATAATCAAAAAATGTTGCCATTTTGTTGCCAGTCACTAAGCAAATTTGTTTGCGACCCGCATAAATACTGGCATCTTATGATTGTGTGGATTATTCAAACTCAATCGTCCCCGGTGGCTTACTCGTCAGATCATAAAATACCCGATTAACCCCCTTGACTTCATTAATAATTCTGCTCATCACTTTCTGCAATACACTGAACGGTATCTCCGCTGCTTCTGCTGTCATAAAGTCGATCGTATTCACCGCTCTCAGTGCAACCGCATAATCATAGGTACGCTCGTCTCCCATTACGCCGACAGATCGCATATTCGTAAGTGCTGCAAAGTACTGTCCGATAGATTTTGCCATACCTGCTTTTGCAACTTCTTCACGATAGATAGCGTCTGCATCCTGGACGATGCGGACTTTTTCTGCGGTAATGTCACCAATAATGCGGATTCCAAGTCCCGGTCCCGGGAACGGCTGGCGGAAAACAAGATTTTCCGGAATGCCAAGCTCCAGCCCCGCTTTGCGCACCTCATCCTTGAAAAGATCACGTAATGGTTCTATGATCTCTTTAAAATCTACATAGTCCGGAAGTCCACCCACATTGTGATGTGATTTGATCACAGCGGATTCGCCGCCAAGCCCGCTTTCCACCACGTCCGGATAAATCGTGCCCTGCACAAGAAAATCTACCGCGCCAATCTTTTTTGCCTCTTCTTCAAAAACGCGAATAAATTCTTCTCCGATAATCTTGCGCTTTTCCTCCGGCTCCTGCACGCCTGCCAGTTTTTCATAGAAACGGTTCTGAGCGTTTACACGGATAAAGTTTAAGTGATATGGTCCTTTAGGGCCAAATACCGCCTCCACCTCGTCGCCCTCATTTTTGCGGAGCAGACCGTGATCTACAAACACACAGGTAAGCTGTTCACCGACCGCCTTCGACAGCAGCACCGCCGCAACCGAGGAATCCACACCGCCCGAGAGCGCGCAGAGTACCTTACCGCCGCCCACTTTTTCACGGATTGCTTTTATGGATTCCTCCACAAAAGAGTCCATACGCCAGCTGCCGGAACATCCGCAGATATTTAACACAAAGTTTGCGAGCATTTTGGTTCCTTCCTGGGTGTGAAGCACCTCCGGGTGGAACTGAATCGCATATAATTTATCTTTTTCATTTTCCGCTGCCGCTACCGGACAATCCGCCGTATGCGCAGTAATACGAAATCCCGGTGCAATCTTTGCGATATAATCAAAATGACTCATCCAACATATTGTTTTTTCAGATACATTCTCAAATATTGGTGAGCCTGTATCTACAAACACTTCCGTTTTTCCGTACTCCCGCACCTCGGCGCGCTTTACCTCTCCGCCAAGCACATGCTGCATAAGCTGCGCTCCATAGCATAAGCCCAGCACTGGAATGCCCATTTTAAACAGCTCTGCCGAGTAAGTCGGTGAATCCGGTTCATAACAGCTATTTGGTCCTCCGGTCAAAATGATTCCTTTGGGGTTCATTGCTTTGATCTTTTCCAAATCTGTTTTATAAGAGTAAATCTCACAATAAACGTTACATTCCCGGACCCTTCTGGCAACAAGCTGATTATACTGACCACCAAAATCCAGTACAATTACCAATTCTCGCTTCACGGTATGCCTCCTGTTCTTTTTGTGATATTCTGTCCACAGCACTACATGTCTGTGACGCAGCCACTTCATCACATAAATAAATGTATCATCTAGCAAAATGCATATTTTACATTATAATGTAGAACATGCTGTTTGGCAATTCCAAAATCTTATTCTTTCGCAATTCTTTTATAAACTTTGTAACTACTCAGCCATGCGGCAAATATCACAAACAAATGTGTCATGCTTGCGACACAAAGCTAGTCCTTTAGGGCATGTAAGCAGATGTTTTTGATATTTGACATATGGCGTTTAGCCATATGTCACAGCTAAGAAAACACCGGATCTTTTCACGCATGCCAGGAAAGACAGGAGCTGTGCATACCGCAGATTTTCTGCACAGCAGGCAATCACATACACCAGTTACGCATATTTTACGTAAACCGGGATGAGATACCAATCTGCCGCCTGACTTGAGATGCAGTTATTAAACACTTTATTTCTGCAACATCCGCACTTTCTTCAGCGCCTCCTCCTGCGCTTCAATCACGCAGTCGCACCATGCGTCAAAATCCGGATCTTCCCTCTGGCATTCCGGATGGGACATCACATACGATACAGCCCTGCGTACCCCCTGGTCAAAGCGGATATCCGCACAAAAGCCCGGCACCAGTTTCTTTAATTTCGCATTTTCAAATACTACTGTATTTGCCTTGTCTCCGAGCAGATTTCCCTCTATATCGATTCCCTGCGGATTACATTTTGCCAGAAAATGCGAAGACACATAGAACGGCTTTAACGTCACTCCCAGCACATCCGCTATCGTCTGGTAAATCTGATTCCACGTCAGAGACTCGTCCCCGGTAATCTGCACTGCTTCGCCGATTGCGTGAATATTTCCCATAAGTCCGACGAATCCTTTTGCAAAATCGCTGTTAAAAGTCAATGTCCACAAAGAGCTGCCGTCTCCGTGGATCAGAACCGGCTTCCCCTCCATCATACGCTTCAATACCTGGTAACTGCCATTCTTTCCATGCAGTCCCACCGGCACGCTTCTCTCGCTGTATGTGTGACTTGGACGCACGATTGTTACCGGAAAGCCTTCTTCCCGGTAAAGCTTTAGTAAAAGCTCTTCCCCGGCAATTTTGTTTCTGGAATAATCCCAGTAACGGTTTGCAAGCGGCGTGCCCTCCGTAATCCGATAATCTGACAGCGGTTTCTGATATGCGGACGCCGAACTGATATAAATAAACTGTCTCGTCTTCCCCTTAAACAGTCGGTAATCCCGTTCCAGCTGCTCCGGAACAAACGCGATAAAATCCGCCACCACATCAAACTGCTGCCCGGCGATCTGCTCCGCAACATATGCTTCATCGTTAATGTCTGCTGTAATAATATGTGCACCTTTCGGAAGCTCCCTATTCCGGTTTCCCCGGTTAATCAACCACAGCTCATGCCCTTCTTCCAGCAATTTTCTGGAAATCGCCGTACTGATCGTGCCTGTTCCTCCAATAAATAATGCTTTCATATCCGCCCTCCTTCTAAATTTTCTGGTACTGCCATTTTCCTCTTATGTAACGTATTGAAAAACAAATTGACCGGAAAAGCCAGTCGATCGTCATCGCTACCCAGATACCGAAAACTCCCCAGCCCAGGTATTGTCCCAATATGTAACTAAATAATATTCGAAATATCCACATGGAAAGGATCGATATCCACATAGTAATCTTCACATCGTTTGCCGCCCGCAGGGTATTCGGAAGGTCAAACGATATTGGCCATATCGTGCATACGCAGCACGCATGATATGTTAAAATCCTTTCTGTCATCGCCGCTGTTTCCGGCTGAAGATGATAAATCTGAATAATCACCGGCATCAAAAGATAAACAAGCGCATTTACCGCAATCATTGCCAGATATACAATCCCGATCAGCTTTTTCGTGTAATATTTCACCTGGTCATAATCTCCCGCTCCGGCGCATTGTGCTGCAACTGTTAAAATAGCAAATCCCATCGCCATCCCGGGCAAAGTCTGAAACATTGCAATCGTATTTGAAACGGCATTCGCCGCAATGGATGCAGTGCCGAAAGTTGCCACCAGGCTCAGCACCAGAATCTTTCCTAACTGAAACATACTGTTTTCCAGTCCGTTCGGCACCCCGATATGCAATATTTTGCGTATCATATGCTTATCAAAGTGAACCTGTATTTTTCGTGACATATGAACCGGCTGATTTTCTCTGCGAAGCAGCATGATCATAATGAGAGCGGCAAACATTCTGGAAACCAGCGTCGGTATCGCCGCTCCTTCAACACCCATTTTACAGCCGTAAATCAAAATACCATTTCCGGCAATATTGATCACATTCATGAGCAATGATGATTCCATAGATATTTTGGAGTTTCCAACGGAACGAAATATCGCAGCGCCGCCATTGTATAATGCAATAAACGGAATGGAAGCCGTCACGATCAGCAGATAAACTCTTGCGCTTTCCATTACATCCGCTTCAATTTTTCCAAAAATCCCGTGCAGAATCAGATTCTGTCCGGCGTACATCAGAGCCGTCACCGCAACAGATAAAATTGTAACAAATAATATTAACTGATCTGTTGCTTTGCTGGCAAGCTCTTTTTTCTGCTGACCGATATAATGTCCTGCCACCACCGCTCCCCCGGTAGCCAGCGCCGCAAAAATATTGATAATCAATACCATGATCGTGTCCACCAGGGAAACTCCCGATACAGCCGCCTCTCCCACGCTTGCGACCATGACAGAATCCGCCAGCCCGACTGTAACACTCAGGAGCTGCTCGATAATCAGCGGAATGATCAACTGACGTAACTGTCTGTTTGTAAACCTCATACTGCCCATCTCCTCAGTAATATGATTTCTCATGCAATATTTTTACAGCATTTTCGCTCTCTTTTCAATACTTTTTTCGAAAGTATTCCCATTTCAGACATCTCTTACTGCAGAACTGCTTTTAGCATTTCTAAGCATGACTCCATTTTGTAAACGTACCTTACTGCAGAACCGCTTTTAGCATTTCTAAGCATGACTCCATTTTGTAGACGTACCTTACTGCAGAACCGCTTTTAGCATTTCTAAGCATGAATTCATTTTTGCAGACGTACCTTAGTCCAGAGCCTTTTGCAGACGTGCCTTACTGCAAAGACTTTTTTATAACTTTCCATTCCTTTAATAGCCTGTCCATCTGAAAAGCCGCATTTGCCGGACTTGTAGATGGAAGCTTTGTGATTTCTCTTTTCAACACCGGATAGCTGTATTTCTGATACAGTTCATACGCCTTCCCGCCGTTTGCAAAAATCTGCTTAATCGGCGCCTGTAATAAAATCCTGCCCAGATCACAGGGCACAGCATTTTTGATGGAGCTGTCGCTTGAACCCACAATATCACATTCTGCAATCACATCCCATATTGCTATGTGATTTTCCAGCAAAAAAACTTTCTTTTCTTCAATCGAAACCGGCGTTGGCTCCGCACAAAGATTACTTAATACCTTCCAGAAACGATTCTGCGGATGCCCGTAATAAAAATGGTTTTCCCGCGATTTTACAGACGGAAAAGTTCCAAGAATCAATATCTGTGACTCTTCATCAAAAACCGGTTCAAATGTATGTGTGACATGCTGATAAGTTTGCGCCATCCTATCCCCCTGCCTTTCTGCTTTATACCATCTTACCGAAAATTCTCAAGCTCTAAGACTAACACATCAAATATCTAAATATCCATGCCAGGGCATTTCTTTATTCCATTCTGTCTCTTTTGCTTTCCACCCAAGCTATTTTCTGTTATGCGCTGCATAGCCTTCCCATCTCTCCGGTTACAAGCTCGATTGCGGTTTTCTGTTACATGCCGCATCGTATTCTCATCTCTCCGGTTGCAAGCTCGATTGCGGTTTTCTGTTACGTGCCGCGTCGTATTCTCATCTCTCTGGTTACAAGCTCGATTGCAATCTTCTGCCCGGTTTTCATACTTTCTATTTCAACCGACTCCTGCCGCGTATGCGTCCCCTCGCCAAGCGCCGTGCCTATTGTGACCGAAGGAATGCCCTGGGAAAGCGGTATGTTTCCATCTGTGGAACCGGCATCACATATGATATCGCCATCATAATATTTTCTAATTGCGTTCCGGCAGCGCTGCGTCAAGGCCTCCTGCTCATCCACATCTAACATACCGTTTCCAGGACGGACGCCCAACATTTCCGCTTCAATCCGAACCCCTTTTTGCCGAAAACGCTGCAGTGTTTCCTGCAAAAAACATTCCATATACTCCATCGCTTCTTTGGATTCTGAGCGGAATTCATAGAGCATGGAGGCTTCCTGCGCAATCGTATTTACCGTAGTGCCTCCCTCTACTTTTCCCACATTATACGTAACCTTTGCATTTTGCGGCAAAGGCGCTTCATACAGCGCCATAATCACTTCCGCGAGCTGCGCAATCGCGTTCTCTTTTCCAAAATCCTTGTAGGAATGTCCGCCCTCTGTGCGAACGGAAATACGATACCTCTGAGATCCCACCGCACGATTGTAGATCACATTATAATTCAGGTCAAAACATATCCACTCGCAGATTCTGCTACCATAGTCCTTCCAGATCTGGCGGCTGCCTTTTAAATTTCCAAGCCCCTCTTCCCCGACATCTGCAACAAATAATATGCCCGGCACAGAACCCATAACATCACACAAAATTTCCGTTTGATGCTCTATCAGAAACTTAATCGTCATCAGCATATTCACCAGATTGGCTGTATCATCACGCACACCCGGTCCTATAAGGTATCCCTCTGTCTCTCTTAGAGGAAGCTCCTCTGTATCCGGACACACAATGTCCATATGTGCCATCACTGCCACCATTTTCCGCTCTGTCTCACATTGATATGGGAAAATAACATTTCCAGCCTTATCAATAAACGCTCCGGCCGCTCCCTGCTTATGCAGCCATTCAAGCACAAACGCCGCGCGTTTTTCCTCCCGGCCGGAAGGCGCCGGGATCGCTGCCAGCTCCTTTAGCAGAGTAATTGTCTCTTCATGATGTGATTCCACATATTCCTGTATGATATGCTCAATCACAATATAATTCTGTGTCATCGTTTCCCCGTGTGATATATTACTGTTCCATATTTTCCTTTTAATGTATTCTTGTTCCATATTTTCCTTTTAATATATTCCTGTTCCATATTTCCCCTGTATTGCATTCCTTCACAGTATGTTGCCGCGTTATACCTTTCCCTATTTTAGCACCCCGCCCCGCAGAATACAATCTCACATAAGAAAAAACCTCATCAGATTCTCACATTAAAAAAGAACCTCATCAGATTCGCCTTCGTCTCTGATGAGGTTCTTTTATCCTATTAATTCAACACTGTCAACATTTTCACATCCGGACACAAACTCCATGATCTGCCTTCTGGAGCAGCTATCCGGAAAATACGCCTGGCATTTCATCTGACAGTAATTTTCATTTTTGTAATCCCACTTCACAGAATGCACCTTTGCTCCATATGCCTCCAGTTTCTGAAGCAATCCCTCGTAACTCCCCTTTTCCGTCTTAAAAACAATCATCGCCCTGGTCTGTTCACGGAAGATGCTCAGCCTGCTGTGAAATACAACCTGTGCAACAAGAACAATTACCGTCGTTCCAATGCCAAGGCTGTACAAGCCTGCGCCAAGTGCCATACCAATCGCGATCGTCACCCATACACCTGACGCCGTGGTAATTCCGCTCACATATCCCTGTTTTCCGATCAGTATCAGACCGCCGCTCAATATCCCGACACCGCTTATGATGCCCGCTGCAACCCTGGATACATCACAGCTCAGTCCATCCATTCCTGCAACATCCAGAAAACCATATTTTGAAATAATCATCATAAGGGCAGTGGCAATCGACACCATAAAATGTGTTCTTATTCCTGCCGACTTGGTCCGGTGCTGTCTCTCCATACCAATTAATATGCCACAGACACCTGCCATTCCAATACGAATAAAGTAAGACAGTTCTGCACACCAATCCATAACCAGCCGCCTCCTTTTTATTCTCCTGTCTGTTCGGTTCTATATATATTGTTTCAGCCGTCCCAGAATTTCTTCATGCACCAGTGTATTCGTGGCAAGCGCCGTAGTATTTCCATAATAAGTCGGTCGTCTGCCATCCCACTGCGAAAAACTTCCTCCTGCCTCCCGCACTATGATTTCTCCCGCCGCATAATCCCATGGCTTCAGATTTTCAGCAATAAACGCCCCGCCCCTGCCGCAGGCAATATAGCAGCAGTCCAGTGCTGCGGAGCCCGTGATCCGGTAGTCTATACAGTCCCGGTAAATATTGCTGAATACCTGCGGAAATTTATTCGCCACCCGGTCGCTGTATGGATTTGTCTCTGCCAGAACCAGCGTCTGGCTTACGCTGGCGTCCCTGCACACAAATATTCGCTTTCCATTGCAATAGGCGCCCTCACCCTTCGCGGCATAAAACATTTCCTGACTCTGTGGACTGTAAACTACTCCAAGAACCGGTTCTGCATTCTCCAGAAGTCCGATAGAAATGGCATAGTCCGGATGACTGTAAATAAAATTACTGGTTCCGTCGATCGGATCTATGATCCAGCAGTATTTCTGATCCGGCTTGCCCTTATAGCCCTCCTCCGAAATCACAATGGAGCCCTCCAGAAGTCCGGGAAGCTTTTCGCAGAGAACATCACTGATCCTCATATCTACCTCCGTCACAAAGTCCTTCGCGCCCTTCTGCTTTACAGAAACAGAGCCATCATTTTTTGCGATCTTGGCCACCTCTCTGGCGGTCTTTTTTACCTTTTCCAGCAAATCACTGTACCTGCCCATACCTGTCTACTCCCTTATCTGTTTCTATTCCCTGATCTTTATCACTTTATCCTCTATCGTTCGGAATCCTTTGCTGCGAATAGTATCAAAAAATTCTCCGTCATAATGCATACAATATACTTTCGACCGATAGTCATCCGGAATTGTCTCCTCAAGCTTTGCCAGCGTAAAATGGGCCCCGCCGTGATCCTCCACAGACGTATCCTGATAAATTTCATCAAGCTCCCCTGCAAAAAGCTTTTCCGTCACCGTCTCCGGAAGCTCCGCCGCATCGCCGCTGTAATAAAAGCGTTTTCCATCTGCTTCAAACAGATACCCGAAAGAATTCACCATGATTTCATGATGCTTCACCGGTACGGGCACCGCCTTTACGCGGACGTCGCCGTAAACTGCATAATCCCCGTGCAGCTCATAATGTTCCGGCTCCACTCCGGTCAGCCCAAAGACAGTCGTCAGCTTCTCCGGCTCCGGAAATATCACTCTTGTGCGTATTCCAAGCTTCAGATAACAATAAACGATCAGCGTGCCCAGGCTTCCCATATGGTCAGCATGCATATGTGTGAGAAACACAGTGACACTTTTCACCCCTTCAAAATTTCCCGCCATATAATGCTGTCGGAACGTAGTTTCCCCGCAATCGATCAGAAACAGATCCTCCCCGATCCGGAAATATCCGTTGCTGTTATATAGCTTCGGATACAGTGCGGCTCCGCAGCCCGTAAATTTCAACATTTTCCATCATCCTTCCCCGCTGTCCTCTGCTTTTGCTTCTTTCTTTATTTCAGGATCCTCATCATCTTTTTCTGTAATGATCGTGCACTCGCTGCGATCCATCACTTGCATAAACCCCCACTGTTGCTGTTTCGTGCGATCGGCAAGCACATAGGTTTCTGACGAATGCTCCTTGACAATCTCCTTTTTTCTTCCTTCCCGGATATCATTCGCAAACACGCCGTAATCCGAATATGCGGAAACGCTCAGAAACGCCTTGTCAAAATACATCTGTGACAGTATCTTTTCTGCAATCGGTCCGCAGAAGCTCGCAAGTTCAAAGTTTAACTCTCCGCCCACCACAACAAATGATACCCCTTTTACCGGAAGCTGCTGCAAAACCTCAAGGCTGGGCGTCACCACCGTAATTTTCTTATTTTCCAGATACCGTGTCATCGCGCTTGTTGTCGTTCCTGCATCAATATAAATGATATCGCCGTCCTCTACCAGTGCTGCCGCCTTGCGCGCGATCATATGCTTCACGTCCATACGCAGTTTCTGATTTTCCAGCGTAGGCGGGTCCACGCGGCGATTCCGAAGGCGCACCGCTCCTCCCCGCAAAGACTCGATCGTCTTTTCCTGCTCCAGCTTCATGATGTCTCTCCGTATGGTTGATTCCGAAGTTCCGATCTCAGAAGCCAGATCCTTCAAATAAACAACCTCTTTTTCCTGCAGTGCCTCAAGAATTTTTTCCTGTCTGAATTGCGCCAACATAGTAATCTCTCCTCGCATGGTTTTTCTTATATTGTACTATTTAATCCCGGCACTTGCAAAGCTATTAATAAATTGCTTTTGAAACACAAAGAACGCAGCCAGCAGCGGAATACTGATTGCAAAGGCACATGCGCAGATATCGCCCCAGAGCAGTCCGGTTTCCGTAGATTTCGCAAATACTGCCAGCCCCACAGTAAGCGGACGGTTCTCAACAGAATTTGTGACAATCAGCGGCCACAGGAAATTGTTCCAGTGATAGCTTACAGAAATCATGGCAAACGCCAGATACGCGGTCTTTGCATTTGGCACATAAATCTGCCAGATAATGCGCATCGTGGATGCTCCATCAATTTTTGCGGCGTCCGTCAGCGCAGCAGGCAGCGTTTTAAACTGCTGGCGAAGCAAAAACAGCCCCATTGCACTTCCAAGAAACGGCAACATGATCGCCGCCTTTGTATCCACCAGCTTCAAATCCACCATTGTCAGATAATTCGGAATGATCAGAACATCGTTTGGAATAATCAGCTGCATAAATACAATCGCCATAACAATTTTTTCACCATAAAAATTCCCGCGCGCCAACGCATAACCGCCCAGTGTAATGATCACAAATTGAATTGTAAATGTTACCACAACAAGGATGATTGTATTCAAATAATATCTTGCCAACGGGATCATTTCAAAAACTTCTTTAAAATTATCCAGTGTAAACGGCGTAGTCGGAATGATGCTCATCACAAAGGATGGTTCTGTAAATGCCGTACATGTCATCCAGAGAAACGGGATAAACCAGATTGCTCCCACGATAAACGCCAGGAAAATAGCCACTTTATTTTTTATCCTCATAGTATTGTATCCTCCATATCCGCTCCAGCATCAATTATAGTGCACCTTCTCATCCGAGCGGAAAAACCGCGGCAGAGAAATTACCATTAAAAGTACAAGCAGGATCGTTGTCACTGCAGATGCCTTGCCCTGGTCAAAGAACTGATAGCCCAGCTGATAAATATAATACATCAGAAGGTTACTCCCATTGTTCGGTTTTCCCTGTGTGAGAATCACAATATGATCCACAAGCTTAATTGCATTCGTCAGCTCGATCATCGTCACAAACAGCGTAGTCGGCGCCATCAGAGGAACTGTGATCCTGGTCAGTATTGTCCAGAAACCGCCGCCGTCGATCTTGGCTGCTTCAAAGTAATCTTCCGACATGTTCTGCAGTCCTGACAGGAAGAAAATCATCAGATAGCCTGCCTCTTTCCATACATACATAAGCGCAAGACACGGAAGCACCGTTCCCGGCTGTGAGAGCACATCGCCAATATCTATGTTAAACAGCGATTTCATCAGTGTTGCAAACATTCCGTTTTCCGGCATATACAGATATCTCCAGATACACGCCACTGCGATCATGGGCATGACTACCGGATAGAAAAACGCTGACCGCAGGAAACGCAGCCCTCTGAACCTGCTGTTCAGTACAATTGCAAGCAGGAATCCGATCGCCATACTCGGAATAACTGTAATCGCAAGAAAGAAAACGGTATTACCGAGCACTTTCCAGAACACCGGATCTGCAAACAGATCTTTAAAATTCTCAAGTCCCACCCATACTGGCGAGCTATAGCGGAACCCCGATTTGCAAAAGCTCAGATATAAATTCCTGCATATAGGATAAACGGTAAATGCACACATCAGAATAACCGCAGGCGCCAGCAGGAGCCATGATGAAATTGTTGTTTTTGCCTTATCAGACAGTTTTTTTCCATGCAAGATAATCACCCCGTTTCTTTCGATGCGGCGCTCACGCAGAGTGAAAATCAGCGGAGCGCCCATCCTCCATCGTTATTCTCTGTAATCTTCTAAAATAGAATCCGCCTTTGCCTGCAGCTCTCCCATCGCATCTTCCACTGTCATTTCTCCGGTAATCGCCGCCTGCAGATAGTCGTTTACCAGCGTCCAGATCTGCTGACACTCATAAGTCGCAATCTCTGTCACCGCTCCGGCATTGAGCTGATCTACCGCTCCCTGCAGTCCCGGCACCTCTTCCATATACTGCTTCAGCGTATCTGTCTCGTAAGCTGCGTCAACTGTTGCCAGATACCCGCATGCCGCACACCAGCGCGCCTGCTGCTCCGGTTCAGTACAATAACGGATAAATTCCCACGCGCCCTGCCGTTCTTCCTCCGTACAATCCGGTGACATAAAGAAGTTTTGTCCGCCGGTGGAGCTTGTCTGTATTTTCGAATACGGCATCAACGCAACGCCCACTTCAAAATCCGCGTTTCCATAAATATTCGTCAGATTACCGGACGTATGCTGCATCATTGCCAGCTGTCCCTCGATAAACATATTCGGCATGTCTTCAAATGCAAGCAGATAATCCGGCACACATTTATGTACATTATG
>CABRSG010000042.1 GCA_902473545.1 uncultured Lachnospiraceae bacterium
GGGGGGGGAGGAGCTTGCGGCGGATGAGGCGGTGGATATTGTAATCGGAAATAACCGCAAAAAGGAGCTTGCCGATATCCTGGAGGAATATGAGCAGTCGCGTGAGGCGTGTCATCTGCTGGAAGTTGCCCATGCCCCGGAGTACGAGACGCTTTCCATTGCAAAAACGGCGGAACACACGCGCGCCTATATCAAGGTGCAGGATGGCTGCAACCAGTTCTGCAGCTACTGCATTATTCCTTATACCCGAGGGCGTATCCGCAGCCGCGATTTGAGCGATGTGCTTGACGAGGTGCGGACGCTGGCAGAAAACGGCTATCAGGAGGTCGTGCTGACAGGGATCCATTTAAGCTCCTATGGGAAGGAAAAAAACGACGGCTCTGGTCTTTTGCAGCTCATTGAGGCGGTGCATGAGGTGGACGGCATCCGGCGCATCCGGCTTGGCTCACTGGAACCGCGCATCATCACGGAGGAATTTGCGCAAAAGATCAGCAGGCTGCCGAAAATCTGTCCGCATTTTCACCTTTCTCTGCAGAGCGGGTGCGACGCGACCCTAAAGCGCATGAACCGTCACTATACGGCGGAGGAATACTACGAAAAATGCGTGCTTCTGCGCAGTGTGTTTGACGATCCGGCGCTGACGACCGATGTAATTGTCGGCTTTCCGGGTGAGACGGAGGAGGAATTTTCTCAGACGGTCGCCTTCCTGGAAAAGGTGAAATTTTATGAGACGCATATTTTTAAGTATTCCAGACGCAGGGGAACCAGAGCTGCCGCGATGGAAAACCAGATTCCGGAGGAAATGAAAAGTGAGCGAAGCCAGGTGCTGCAGGAGCTGAACCGCAGGAATATGGCAGCGTATGAGGCGCGCTTTAAGGGCAGACAGGTGCAGGTTTTGTTTGAGGAAAAAACGCTAAGAGACGGCAGGGAATACTACTGCGGGCATACACGGGAATACATTTCGGTAACGGTTCCGAATGAGGGGCAGGATCTCAGAAATAAAATTTGTGATTGTATTTTGTGAGACTCTGATGTAGAATAGAGCAAAAGGATGTTTATTAAGGACGTGGAAAAATGGGAAGAATCAGTAACACACAGTATTTTCGAATGAATCTTGATACAGAAGTGAGTGTAAAGGATACGCTGGACGCCGTATACAATGCCATGGTGGAGAAGGGCTACAATCCGGTGAACCAGATCGTCGGCTACATTATGTCGGGGGATCCTACTTATATTACAAGTCACAACAATGCACGCGCCATGATTATGAAGGTGGAGCGCGACGAGCTGGTGGAAGAGCTTTTGCGCGAATATATCAGGAACCGCTCATGACGGCAGAAAACAGAACCAGGATCATGGGGCTTGATTTCGGCTCTAAGACGGTGGGTGTGGCGATCAGCGACGAACTGCTGATCACTGCCCAGGGAATAGAGATCATCCGAAGAACGTCTGAAAATAAACTCCGGCAGACATGTGCGAGGATCGAGGCGTTGATCGAAGAATACCATGTCGGAAGGATCGTGCTTGGCTTTCCGAAAAATATGAACAACACAATTGGGGAACGTGCGGAAAAATCTCTGGCATTTAAAGAGATGCTGGAGCGCAGGACAGGGCTTCCGGTCGTCATGTGGGACGAACGTCTGACGACGGTGGAGGCGAACCGTACGCTGATGGAGGGAAAAGTGCGCCGCGAGGAGCGGAAAAAATATGTGGATAAGCTGGCAGCCGTGTATATCCTGCAGGGCTATTTGGATTGTGCTTCCATGAAAGCGGCGGACGGCAGCGCGGAATAAGCAAAAAAGACACACGGAGAACGAACCTATGGAAAAACTTTTATTTCAGCTTGCAGATTCGGAGGAATCTGTGGAATTTTTTGTGTTGGAACAGACGAGAATAAATGGAACAAACTATATACTGGTCACCGATTCCGAGGAAGACGACGCAGAAGCATTGATTCTGAAGGATTTGTCGGAAGACGGCGAGCAGGAAGCAATTTATGAGATCGTAGAAGATGATAATGAATTAGCGGCAATATCCAGGGTTTTCAGTGAAATGCTGGAAGACGTTGATATTACGCTGTAAAAAGAAAGGAGAATTTTTCTGAAAAATATTAACAATTCCAAATTGAGGATCATTCCGCTCGGCGGTCTGGAGCAGATCGGAATGAACATAACTGCCTTTGAGTTCGAAGACAGTATTATTGTGGTGGACTGCGGTCTGTCCTTTCCGGAGGACGACATGCTCGGAATCGACCTGGTGATTCCGGACGTCACCTATCTGAAGGACAATATCGACAAAGTGAAGGGCTTTGTCATCACCCACGGTCATGAGGATCATATCGGCGCGCTCCCGTATATCATCAGGGACATCAACGTGCCGATCTATGCAACCAAGTTGACGATGGGTATCATTGAGAATAAATTTACAGAGCACAATCTGATGAAAACAACCAAGCGCAAGGTCGTGAAGCACGGGCAGTCCATCAATCTGGGGCTGTTCCGCATTGAGTTTATCAAAACAAATCACAGTATCGTAGACGCGGCGGCGCTTGCAATCTATTCTCCGGCAGGAATCGTTGTCCACACGGGGGACTTCAAGGTGGACTACACGCCGGTATTCGGTGATGCGATCGATCTGCAGCGCTTTGCGGAGATCGGAAAGAAGGGCGTGCTTGCCCTGATGTGCGACAGTACCAATGCGGAGCGCACAGGCTTTACGATGTCCGAGCGCACGGTCGGCAGGACCTTTGACAATATTTTTGCAGAGCATCGCAACACGCGCATCATTATTGCGACGTTTGCGTCCAATGTGGACCGTGTGCAGCAGATCATCAATTCCGCATATAAGTATGGACGCAAGGTAGTGGTTGAGGGCAGAAGCATGGTCAGCATCATCTCCACGGCTGCCGAGCTTGGCTATCTGAATATCCCGGATTACACGCTGATCGACATCGAGCAGATGAAAAATTATCCGGATGAGCAGATGGTTCTGATCACCACGGGAAGCCAGGGCGAGTCGATGGCGGCGCTTTCGCGCATGGCGTCCGATATGCACCGCAAGGTGTCTATCAAGCCGGGCGATACCGTTATTTTCAGCTCGCATCCGATCCCGGGCAATGAGAAAGCAGTCTCGAAGGTCATCAACGAGCTTTCGGCAAAGGGAGCCGACGTCATCTTCCAGGATACGCACGTTTCCGGACACGCATGTCAGGAGGAGATCAAGCTGATTTATTCGCTGGTACATCCGAAATATGCGATCCCGGTGCACGGAGAATACCGCCATTTAAAGGCGCATGCGCAGCTCGCGCAGAGCCTTGGCATTCCGAAGGACCGCATTTTTATCATGAAGAGCGGACAGGTTCTGGAGCTGGATGAGGAAGAGCCGGCGAAGATTACCGGAGAGGTACAGACAGGCGCGATCCTGGTGGATGGTCTTGGGGGCGGCGACGTTGGAAACATCGTGCTGCGTGACCGTCAGCATCTCGCGGAGGACGGCATTGTGATCGTGGTTCTCACGCTGGAGCGATATACCAACCAGGTGCTTGCCGGACCGGATATCGTATCGCGCGGATTTGTTTATGTGCGTGAATCGGAGGATCTGATGGGCGAGGCCCGTCAGGTGATCGAGGAAGCACTTGACTACTGCGCGGCTAAGCATATTTCTGACTGGAGCAAGATTAAGAATACCATCCGCGATGAGTTGAATAACTTTATATGGAAAAAAACAAAGAGAAGTCCGATGATCCTTCCGATTATTATGGAAGTCTGACAGGGAGCGGCTATGCAGGATAATGTAGAGATTTATACAAAGGCGCTGATACGCGTCATTCAGGACAGTCAGGAGTACCGCGCGTTTTGCAGGGCGAAAATTAAGCTGTCCGGTATGCCGGAGCTGAAAAAACAGATTGACGCGTACCGGACGCAGGTTTACCGCCTGCAGTATGAGGGCGATGTCGAGACGCTGTATGACAGGGTGCAGGAATTTAATATGGAGCATGCACAGTTCCGCAAGGATCCGCTGGTGAATGAGTATTTAAACAGTGAGCTTGCAGTCTGCAGGATGCTCCAGAAGGTGGCGGCAGGTCTGTCGGAGGCGCTGGATCTTGATCTGGACGAGGTTGCACAGGAGATCCGCTCGTAGAGAGGGGGAGACTTATGCAGACCAGACGAATACTGACCGGTATTTTACTGTTTTTGGTGAAGGTGCTTCTGGCGGCGGTGATCGCCGTGGGGATTTATCACCTCGGGGAGTACGCTTACTATTTCGGGCACAGCATTTATGATAACGCGACGGTGTCCGATCCGCCGGGCAGGGACGTTGCGGTGGTGATCCCGGAGGGCAGCAGCATCAGCCAGGTGGCAAAGCTTTTGGAAGCAAAGGGACTGATCCGGGACGAAAAGGTATTCCGCGTGCAGGAGCGTCTTTCCAAATATCACGGGCAGCTCAAAGCGGGCAATTATGTGCTGAACACATCGCAGAATGCCGAAGAGATGCTTGCGGTCATTACCGGAAATGAAGATGATTTGTCAGAAAATGAGGATAACGGATGATTGTAGAAGAACGAATGACCGCTTATCTGGATTCTCTGGATATCGGAAACAGCGAGTTTCTGGAGAAGCTGGAGCAGCAGGCGAAAAGCGAAGGGGTGCCGATCGTCAGGCGCCAGATGCAGAGCTTTCTGAAGGTGCTGCTGCGGATGAAGCGCCCGGCGCGCATTCTGGAGGTGGGCACGGCGATCGGATTTTCCGCGATTTTGATGTGCGAGAATACGCCGCCGGAGACGATGGTCACAACGATTGAAAAATATGAGAAGCGGATCCCGCAGGCGAAGGAAAATTTTGCGCGCGCAGGTCTTAATGGGCGCGTTACCCTGCTGGAGGGAGACGCGATGGAGATATTAAAAGAGCTGGAAGGCTCTTTTGATTTTATTTTTATGGATGCCGCGAAGGGGCAGTACATTTATTTTCTGCCGGAGGTGCTGCGTCTGCTGGAGCCGGAGGGGATTCTGGTGTCGGACAATGTGCTGCAGGAGGGCGATCTGATTGAGTCGCACTTTGCGGTGGAGCGCCGCAACCGGACGATCTACAGGCGGATGCGGGAATATCTGTATGAATTGAAGCACAACGAGCGGCTATTGACGTCCATTGTCCCGGTCGGGGACGGGGCGGCAGTGAGTGTGAAGATAAGATGAGGAGCAGTATGAGAAAACCAGAGCTTTTAATTCCGGCGAGCAGCCTTGAGGTGCTGAAAACCGCCGTCATTTTCGGGGCGGACGCCGTGTATATCGGTGGAGAAGCTTTCGGGCTTCGCGCCAAGGCGAAAAATTTTTCGATGGAAGAGATGCGCGCGGGCATTGCGTTCGCGCATGAATATGGCGTAAAAGTCTATGTGACGGCGAACATTCTGGCACACAATGATGATCTTGTCGGGGTGGAGGAATATTTTAAAGAACTGAAGGAGATCCGCCCGGATGCGCTCATTATTGCCGATCCGGGTGTTTTCCGGATTGCGAAGCGCATCTGCCCGGAGATTGAGATCCATATCAGCACGCAGGCAAACAACACCAACTATGAGACATACCGCTTCTGGCACGAGCTTGGAGCGAAGCGTGTGGTGTCCGCGCGCGAGCTTTCTTTAAAGGAGATAAAGGAGCTGCGCGCAAATATTCCGGAGGAGCTGGAGATCGAGACCTTTGTGCATGGCGCAATGTGCATCTCCTATTCCGGAAGATGCCTTTTAAGCAATTACTTTACCGGGCGGGACGCCAACCAGGGAGCCTGCACACACCCGTGCCGCTGGAAATATGCAGTTGTGGAGGAGACGCGCCCCGGACAGTACCTGCCGGTTTACGAGAATGAGCGTGGAACCTACATCTTTAATTCCAAGGATCTCTGCATGATCGGACATATTCCCGATCTGATAGAAGCCGGCATCGACAGCTTTAAGATAGAAGGGCGGATGAAAACGGCGCTTTATGTGGCGACTGTGGCGCGGACCTACCGGAAGGCGATCGACGATTATCTGGAGTCTCCGGCGAAATATGAGGACAATATGCCATGGTACCGGCAGCAGATCGCGAGTTGTACCTATCGGCAGTTTACCACCGGCTTTTTCTACGGGAAGCCGGATGAGAGTACGCAGATTTACGATAGCAATACCTATGTGAAGGAATACACCTATCTCGGCATTGTGGAGGAGGTGCAGGATGGAGCCTGCCGCATCGAGCAGCGCAATAAGTTTTCTGTCGGCGAGGAGATCGAGATCATGAAGCCGGACGGAAGAAATGTACTGGCGACGGTTCTTTCCATTGCCGATGAGGAGGGCGTATCCATGGAGAGCGCTCCTCATCCGCAGCAGAAGTTAGATGTGCGCCTGTCCGGGAGGGCGGAACGGTACGATCTTCTGAGAAGAAAAGAACAGGGTACGATAAAATAAGTACTATTAAATAAGAGATATTAAAAAGAGGGCTGCGGCGAAATGCGCTTATCGCATTTCACTGCAGCCCTTTTCACACCTGTGGGTGTTTATTTATTTTTTTCAACTTCCGCCATTTTCATTGCGCGCACCTTCAGCGGCAGACCAAACAGAGTGATAAAGCCGCTTGCGTCGTGGTGATCGTAGAGATCGCCGGTCGTGAAGGAAGCGAGAGATTCATTGTACAGGCTGTACAAAGAGGTGGTGCCTGCCTTTATGATGTTGCCCTTGTACAGCTTGAATTTCACTTCGCCGGTCACATACTGCTGTGTGACATCCACGAAAGCCTGGATTGCCTCGCGCAGCGGTGTGAACCATTTTCCTTCATATACGATCTGAGCAAACTGGCTGCCCAGCTTTTTCTTTGTCTCTAAAGTCTCACGGTCAAGAATCAGCTCCTCAAGCTGATCGTGCGCCTCCATCAGAATGGTGCCGCCCGGCGTCTCATAGACTCCGCGTGATTTCATGCCGACTACACGGTTCTCCACGATATCCACGATGCCGATGCCGTGCTTTCCGCCGAGCGCGTTCAGCTCCGTGATGATCTCGGATACTTTCATCTCCTTGCCGTTCAGCGTCTTCGGAACACCGGCCTCAAAGGTCATGGTCACGTATTCGCCCTCATCCGGCGCCTTCTCCGGGGTAACGCCGAGTACCAGCATATGGTCGTAGTTCGGCTCGTTTGCCGGATCCTCCAGCTCCAGTCCCTCATGGCTGATGTGCCAGAGATTGCGGTCACGGCTGTAGCTGTGGCTTGCATCGAACGGAAGGTCGATGCCGTGCTGGCGGCAGTATTCAATTTCATCTTCACGGGACTGCATGGTCCAGACGTCCGTCATGCGCCACGGAGCAACGATCTTCAGATCCGGTGCAAGCGCCTTGATGCCAAGCTCAAAACGGATCTGGTCGTTTCCTTTTCCGGTTGCGCCGTGACAGATCGTGGTAGCGCCCTCCTTGCGGGCGATCTCTACCAAACGCTTTGCGATCACCGGACGCGCCATCGAGGTGCCGAGCAGATATTTGTGCTCATAGACAGCGCCTGCTTTCACGCACGGCATGATAAAATCGTCGCAGAATTCGTCGATAATGTTTTCAATATATAATTTGGAAGCGCCGGATAATTTTGCACGCTCTTCCAGACCGTCCAGCTCATTGCCCTGTCCGCAGTTGATGCAGCAGCAGATTACTTCATAATCAAAGGTTTCCTTCAGCCACGGGATCAGCGCGGTAGTATCAAGTCCGCCTGAATACGCCAGAATTACTTTTTCCTTCATAATAATATCCTCCTCAAAATTTTCAAAAATCAAAGCAGTGTTTTTAACAGAACCTACTATACATCATATCCGGAAAATATGCAAGCATAAATTCAAAAAAATTTATAATTATGCAATTGCCGGCCTGCACAGGCAATCCTGGCTCCGCAAGAAGTGAAAGCGGAGCCTTAAAGAGGCTGAAAGTACGTATCTGGGTGAGGGACTGCAAATAGTAATATAAAAAATGCTTGCATAATATGCAAAAATATTGTATAGTTATGCAAGATGCGCGGGAAGGAGCATAGCAGGACAGACAGACAGCCACGCCGGGCAGGGAGGTTTCGCGCAGAATGCACTTGCAATATCTGCGAAAAGCGCGTATGATAAAGCACGGAAAATCTGAGGTATACGGGAATGTGAAGCTCGGAACATCCGTATGGTATCATCAACATTAATATATAGAAATGCAGGAGAGAAAAATATGATAAAAGCAGGAATCATCGGAGCGACGGGATACGCGGGAGGCGAGCTGGTGCGCCTTTTGCTGGGGCATAAAGAGGTTGAGATAAAGTGGTACGGCTCCAGAAGCTACATAGATAAAAAGTACGCGGACGTATACCGCAACATGTTTGAGATCGTGGAGGACGTCTGCCGGGATGACAATCTGGAAAAGCTCGCCGAAGAAGTGGATGTCATTTTCACGGCGACGCCGCAGGGCTTTTTGGCATCGTTGTTGTCGGAGAAAATCTTATCGCAGGCGAAGGTGATTGATCTGAGCGCGGATTACCGCATCAAGGATGTTGCCGTCTATGAAAAATGGTACGGCATCGAGCACAAATCGCCGCAGTTTATAAAGGAAGCGGTCTACGGGCTGTGCGAGATTAACCGGGAGCAGATTAAGGGAGCGCGCCTTCTTGCGAATCCGGGATGCTACCCGACCTGCAGCACACTGTCTGTTTATCCGGCTGCGAAGGAGGGGCTGATTGATCCGGCGACGCTGATCATCGACGCGAAATCCGGTACCTCCGGGGCGGGAAGAGGCGCGAAGGTGGATAATCTTTACTGTGAGGTAAATGAAAATATCAAGGCGTACGGCGTGGCGAATCACCGTCACACGCCGGAGATCGAGGAGCAGCTTGGTTATGCGGCAGGGCAGCCGGTGACTTTAAACTTTACCCCGCATCTGGTGCCGATGAACCGCGGTATTCTGATCACGGCGTATGCTTCGCTGAAAAAGGATGTCACTTATGCAGAGGTGAAGTCTCTGTATCAGAAATATTATGAGAAGGAAAAATTTGTCCGTGTCCTCGACGAGGGCGTCTGCCCGCAGACAAAGTGGGTGGAGGGCAGCAACTACGTGGATGTGAACGTTGTTGTCGACGCCAGAACAAACCGCCTGATCATGATGGGTGCGATGGACAATCTGGTAAAGGGCGCTGCGGGGCAGGCAGTGCAGAACATGAATCTGATGTTCGGGCTGCCGGAGAGCATGGGGCTGGAGCTTGTGCCGCTGTTCCCGTAGGACGCCTGGAAGCGAAAACTGTCGATTCTTCCGGAGAATGTCGGTGGAAACAGAATGCGGTGTCACCAAAAAAATGGAACACGGGAATGCGGCAGAGAGAGAAAAGGTGAGAAAAATATGAAACAGCAGGATAAGATACGCAGCATGACAATCGATGATTTTACGCAGGTACATGCGCTCTGGATGCAGATCAGCGGATTTGGCATCCGCAGCGTGGACGATTCCCACGAGGGAATTGAGCGGTTTCTGACCCGGAATCCGGGCTGCAGCGTGGTGGCGGAGCGGGACGGTCAGATTATCGGAAGCATCCTCTGCGGTCACGACGGCAGACGCGGCTGCCTCTATCATGTGTGCGTTCATCCCGATTTCCGCAAGCAGGGAATCGGCAAAGCGATGGTTGTGTTTGCGATGGAAGCGCTGAAAAAGGAAAAGATTAATAAAGTCTCGCTGATTGCGTTCACCCAGAATGATATCGGAAACGCGTTCTGGAAGGAGATCGGCTGGACGAAGCGGGAAGATTTAAATTACTATGATTTCGTGTTGAACGAGGAGAATATTACGGCATTTAACCGGTAACGGAAAAATTCAGGAGGAGATGGAAAAATGAAGCAGATCGAGGGCGGCGTAACGGCAGCGAAGGGTTTTGAGGCGGCGGCGACAGCAGCGGCGATCAAATATAAGGACAGGACGGACATGGCGCTGATCTACAGCACAGTGCCGTGTCATGCGGCGGGCACGTTTACGACAAACATCGTAAAGGCGGCTCCGGTGAAGTGGGATATGGAAGTGGTGAAAAATGCAGAATATGCGCAGGCGGTAGTCGTGAACAGCGGCATCGCCAACGCCTGCACAGGAGCGGAAGGATATCAGTACTGCCTGGGGACGGCGGAGGCTGCTGCGGAAGCGCTTGGCATAGCGAAAGAAGCGGTACTGGTCGGCTCCACCGGCGTCATCGGAATGCAGCTCCCGATGGACCGCATCAAGGCGGGCGTGAAGGCGCTGGCGGAGACGAAGGATGGCTCTCTGGAAAAAGGAACGGAGGCTGCAAAGGCGATCATGACGACGGACACGGTGAAAAAGGAGATTGCCGTGCAGTTTACGCTTGGCGGCAAAGAAGTGACGCTCGGCGGCATGTGCAAGGGCTCCGGCATGATCCATCCGAATATGTGTACCATGCTCAGCTTTGTGACGACGGACGCGGCGATCTCCAAAGAAATGCTGCAGAAGGCGCTCAGCGCGGACATTAAGGATACCTACAATATGATTTCAGTGGACGGCGATACCTCCACGAATGACACCGTGCTGCTGCTCGCGAACGGTCTGGCGGGAAACGCAGAGATCACAGAAGAAAATGAGGACTATCACACCTTTTTAAGTGCATTAAATTTTGTAAATACCTATCTTGCACGTAAGATGGCCGGCGACGGCGAGGGCGCTACGGCGCTGTTTACCGTGAAGGTCATCCATGCTGAGTCGAAAGAGCAGGCGGTGATGTTAAGCAAATCGGTGATCACCTCCAGTCTCACCAAGGCGGCGATCTACGGTCACGACGCCAACTGGGGAAGAATCCTCTGCGCGATGGGCTATTCCGGGGCGCAGTTTGACCCTGAAAAAGTTGATCTCACATTTGAGAGCGCGGCGGGAAGCATGAAGATCATCGAGAACGGCGTGGCGCTGGACTACAGCGAGGAGCAGGCGACGAAGATTCTCTCCGAGGAGGAGGTTATTGTGATCGCCGATGTGAAGATGGGGGATGCCGAGGCGACAGCGTGGGGCTGTGACCTCACATATGATTATGTGAAGATTAACGCGGACTATCGCTCATAAGGATTTCGCATATGTCACTTATGCTGACGCGGCGTAAATACCGCGGCAAAGGTCAAAGCAAAAAGAAAGGATATCAGACAGAAAATGGAATCAATGGAGAACTGGCTGCAGAAAGCCCAGGTATTAAATGAGGCATTGCCTTACATACAGCGTTTTCACGGAAAAATAATGGTTGTCAAATACGGCGGCAGCGCGATGGTGGATCATGAACTGAAAAAAAGCGTGATCCGCGATGTGGCGCTCTTAAAGCTGGTCGGCTTCCGCCCGATCATCGTGCACGGCGGCGGCAAGGAGATCACAAAGTGGGTGAATAAGGCAGGGCTTGAAACGCGGTTTGTGAACGGACTGCGCGTCACGGATAAAGAGACGATGGAGATTGCCGAGATGGTGCTGAACAAGATTAATAAAGGACTTGTCTCCATGATGGAAAAGCTCGGCGTCCATGCGGTCGGCATCAGCGGCAAGGACGGCACCTTGCTAAAGGTAGATAAAAAGCTCTCCAGGGGGCAGGACATCGGCTATGTCGGAGAGATCAGGGAGGTCAACACCGAGCTTCTGGAAAAGCTTTTAAACGATGACTTTGTACCGGTGATCTGTCCGATCGGTTCTGACGATGCCTACCATTCCTACAATATCAATGCAGATGATGCGGCGTGTGCGATCGCCTCGGCGATGGGCGCCTCAAAGCTGGCGTTCCTCACGGATATCGAGGGCGTTTATCGTAATCCGCTTGATAAATCCTCGCTGATCTCCGAAATGACGATCCCGGAGGCGGAGGAATTTCTGGCGAGCGGTATGGCAGGCGGCGGAATGCTGCCGAAGCTGCAGAACTGTATCGAGGCGATGAAGGCGGGCGTTTCCCGCGTCCACATTCTGGACGGACGCATTGAGCACTGCCTGCTGCTGGAATTCTTTACAGACCGCGGCGTCGGCACGGCGATCATCAACGACACAGAAAAGAGGTACTATCATGAATAGCTACATGGAGCAGACAGAAAATTACGTGCTGCATACCTACAACCGTTTTCCGGTGGTGTTTGAGTCGGGACAGGGCGTTTATTTAAAGGATACAGACGGAAAGGAATATCTCGATTTTGCGGCGGGCATTGCCGTGATGGGGCTTGGCTATCACTATCCGGGTTTCGACGAGACGCTGAAAGGCCAGATCGATAAACTGATCCACACATCCAATCTGTTTTATAATGTACCGCTCGGCGAAGCCGCAGAGAGGCTGATCAGGG
>CABRSG010000043.1 GCA_902473545.1 uncultured Lachnospiraceae bacterium
ACTGACTATCTCGCCTGCTATGTAATATATAACTGCAAATGTTGGAACACCAAGAAGCATTCCTGCAAATCCGCATATTCCTCCGGCTGCACCAGACTGCGGCTCTCTTTCCCCCAGTCAAACTGAATCTGGCTTGCATAGGCGCGCAGCTTCGGATTTGTCTTTCCGCCAAGAAGCTGATAGCAGGGCACTCCAAACGCTTTGCCCTTAATATCCCACAATGCAATATCAATCGCGCTGACAGCGCTCATTACAACGCCGCCATTTCCCAGCCCCCAAAACGTGGAACGATGAAGCTTGTCCCAGATTTGCTCGTTGTTCATCGGATCCATCCCGATGACCAGTTTTCCAAAATCCTGTGCCATTCCGTAAGCTGCGTTTTTCGCCCGCCCATAGGTCAGGCCCATTTCGCCGTATCCGCTGATACCTTCATCCGTATTGATACGCACAATGGTCGGATTCCATGGAGAACTCTCCGTCGCCGCCCTGCCCAGCGTGACAAGGATGACGTCTACACTTGTTATTTTCATTTCTTTTCCCTTCCGCTGTTCAAACAGCAATCTTTTAAAATAGCTTTTCACTGTTTATGCCGACAAGCTCTGCCGCCAGCTTTAGATTTCGCAGGCTGATATCCGAAAGCTTCAGACCGTTTTCCTGTGCTTCCCGATAGCGCAGCTCCTCCAGATAGCCCGGATAGACCACCTGCCCCGCCTCCTTTGCCGGCGGATTTGCAAGCACAGCGCGCCCCCATTTCTCTGCGCGTCTGCTGTACTCTTTTATATCCATAAACTTTGCAATATCCAGCACCTGTACATAGCACCCGTAATTTGCCGGCTTCTTTACGTCGCGGCAGAGGCTGATGACATCCGTCTCATAGGCACCGCCCGACAGGATACCCGCCATAATATTCACCATCCCCGCAATCCCGGATCCCTTTGCACCGCCAAACGGGAGAAGACTGCCATGTAAGAGAATTTCCTCCGGATCTGTCGTTGGTTTGCCATTGCGGTCGAGTCCCAATCCTTCCGGCACAGACTCTCCCAGATTCATTGCATTCTCCAGCTTATTTCCAGCGCATACCGAGGATGCCATATCCAGACAATAGCATGGCAGCTCCCCCATCGGCGCTGCAAAGGTAAATGGATTCGTTCCATAATACTTTTCGGTTCCTCCATAGGGCGCCATAGACGCTGGAGAATTTGCCATCAGTGTAAGGATCTTTCCCTTCGCCGTCACGCCCGGAGCATAGTAAAGTCCGGCGGCGTAGTGCTGCAGATTTATGATCGTCACACTTCCCATTCCCGTCTCAGACGCCATCTCCACTGCGAGCGCAATTGCTTGCTTAAGCACCGTGATCCCCGGTCCCTGATCTCCGTCCATCACAGCGGACGACGGAAATTTTTTCAGAATACGGATATCCGGCTCCGTGTTTATTGTCCGCTTTAAAAATTGCTCCGTATACTTCAGTACCAGCCCGACGCCGTGTGACCATACGCCCTTTGCCTCCGTCGTCACAAAAAGATCCGCCATCTGATATGCCCGCTCCTTTTGCAACCCCGCCTGCTCAAATATCTGTGCGACGGTTTCCAGACATTTCTCATAAGAAACTGTCATCTCTCTTTGTTTTCTCCCTTCTGTGCCAGGCAGCATTTCCATCACGATTTTGCCGCTGCACGGGGATGCTCCGGAGCATTTACTGCACATTCCGGTTTTTTCCCCTCCGCCACCTCCAGCACACTTTTCACTACGCTTCTCACTGCATTGTACAGGCTTTCCATCGTAAAAGAAGCATTATGCGGCGTCATTGCCACCCGTTCCATGTCAAACAGAGGATAAGCTGCTTCTGAAATCGGCTCGCTGGCATAGACGTCCAGTCCCGCCCCCAGAATCTTCTTCTTTTCCAGTGCTGCGATCAGCTCTTCCTCACAGATTACGTCCCCTCTGGAAGTGTTGATTAAAACAGCGCTGTTCTTCATCATTTCAAACTGTTTTCTGCCGATGCTCCTTCTTGTCTGCGGCGTGGACGGAAGATGGAGGCTGACAAAATCCGCTTCCCGGAAAATACGATCTGCCTCTTCCACCCGCTCTATATACTCCGGCAATTCTCCTGCATACGCATCGTATCCCAAAACTCTCATCCCAAAACCGCAGGATGCGATCTGCGCCACATGTCGTCCGATATTCCCACACCCGATGATGCCAAGCGTCCGTCCGGTCAGTTCAAAGCCGCGGCTTGCAATATCTGACGTAAACATCTGATATCTCGCACGCTCTCTGCGGAATTTTTCATTTACCTTCTGGGCATTGCGCGCACATTCCAGCATCAGCATAATCGCTGCCTCTGCCACCGTCCTGCTGTTGATTCCCGGTGTATTCGTCACATAAATCCCCTTCTCCTGTGCATATGACACATCCACCGTCTCATATCCGACGCCCCGGCGTGCAATCAGTTTCAGCCTGGGCGCCGCATCTATAATCGCACGGTTAAACCCGTGCTTTGGCTGTTCAAACGCAACCAGTGCATCGCAGTCTTCTATATCCCGACAGATCCCCTCCTCGGTCGGCTCCAGCCCGCGCTTGATCTCAATTCCATTTTTTCTTAATTCCTCTGCCGCAAACTCCGGCAGATCATGGTATACCAAAAGTCTGAATGCCATCGTCCTACCCTTTCTATTCCAGAGAGCTCGTTTTCGCCTGTTTCATCCGCTCCCGCGATTCCCCGGCAAAATGGCATGCCACACAGTGTCCGGGTGTTATCTCCTTCAGCGGCGGATCCTCCGCAGAACACTTTTCCTGGGCCATCCAGCAGCGCGGCGCAAACCGGCAGCCGGGTTTCGGATCCATCGGACTTGGAACGTCTCCTTTTAATAAGATACGGTTTACCTTTCGATCCACGCTCACCTGCGGTACCGCGGAGAGCAGTGCGATCGAATACGGATGCATTGCCGATTCGAACATCGTATCTGTATCGCACGTCTCCACAATCTGACCAAGATACATTACTGCGATGCGGTTTGAGATATGGCGTACAACGCTGAGGTCATGCGAGATAAACAGATACGACAGTCCCTGTTCGCGCTGGATATCCATCAGCAGATTGATAATTTTTGCCTGCACGGAAACATCCAGAGAGGATACCGGCTCATCACAGACGATCAGCGCCGGATCAAGCGAGAGAGCCCTGGCAATGCCAACCACCTGGCGCATACCGCCATCCAGCTCATGCGGATAGCATTCCAGCAGTTCCTTCGGCATATCTACCCGCTCACATAATGCCTCCACCTTCCGGTCAATCTCTGTACTGCTTCCCATATGCTGGACTTCATACGCCTCCCGCAAAATTTTCCGTATTGTTTTTCTTGGATTCAGGGAAGAATACGGATCCTGGAAAATAATCTGCATTCTGCGCCTGAGCGCAGCGCTTTCCTCGCCTCTTGCCTTCAGCACATCCCTGCCCTCAAAAAGCAGTTCGCCGCCGGTCGCTTTCAGCAGCCGCATAGTCACATTCCCGATCGTGCTCTTTCCACACCCTGATTCTCCCACCAGCCCCAGGGTTTCTCCCGGATAAATTTCAAAGCTCACATCATCTACTGCATGCAGCATCCCTTTGCGTCTGATACGGAAATACATTTTCAAATGCTTCGCCTCAACCAGAGGCCTCTTCTCTCTATCTTCCATCTGATCTCCTCCTATTGCCCGCTCCAGAAGCACTCTGCAAAATGATCCTCGTTGAGCTTTTTCAGATGCGGGCGCTCTTTTCTGCACTGCTGCGTACAGAAGCTGCATCTCGGTCCGAAGGAACATCCTTCCGGCAAATTGTGAAGATCTGCCACGCGCCCCGGAATCGCATTCAGACGCTCGCGCTCACCCGTAAGCTTCGGAATCGCCCCAAGCAGGCCAATCGTATAGGGATGCGCCGGGTTAGTGAATACCTCGCGCACAGTACCATACTCAATGATCCGTCCCGCGTACATCACCGCTACTCTCTGGCAAAGCTCCGCGACAATTCCCAGATTATGCGTAATCATCAGCAGGGACGAATTATATTTTATCTGCAGCTCCTTCATCAGTTCCAGGATCTGCGCCTGAATCGTGACGTCCAGCGCCGTCGTCGGCTCATCTGCGATCAGAAGCTCAGGGTTGCATGCCAGCGCCGCCGCAATTCCCACGCGCTGACGCATCCCGCCCGAAAACTGATTCGGATAGTCCTTAATGCGGCTGCCTTTGATCCCCACCATTTCCAGAAGCTCTGACGCGCGCGCATCCGCTTCCTTCCTGTTCATCCCGGCATGTTTTCTGAGCACCATCGCAATCTGTTCTCCGACCGTGAACACCGGATTCAACGCCGTCAGTGGATTCTGAAAAATCATTGCGATTTTATTTCCCCGCATGTGCTCCAGTTCCTTTTCCTTCATAGAAAAGACTGATTTTCCATGATACCGGATATCCCCTCCGGTAAACTTTCCGGCTGGCTGCGGCAGGAGATTCAAAGTAGATAATGCTGTGGTTGTCTTTCCTGCACCTGCCTCGCCTACAAGTCCAAGGCTTTCTCCCTTGTAAATCGTCAGATCTACGCCGTTGAGCGCATACACGATAGCTCGCTCTGTCTTAAATTCCGCCTGCAGACCGGTAATTTTCAGTAATTCTTCCATAGCGTCCTCCTTTAAAGCTTCTTGGGATCGAGAATATCACGCATCCCGTCGCCGAGGAAATTAAATGCCAGCACAGTAATCATCAGCGCAATCCCCGGCGCCAGGACCAGCCACGGGCATGTGGCAAGGTACGACCTTCCATCCGCAATCATATTGCCCCAGGAGGGAGTCGGCGCAGGAATTCCAAGATTCAGAAAGCTAAGCGTCGCCTCCACCAGAATCGCATTGCCGAAACGACTGCTCGCCAGAATGATAATCGGAGTCGTCACATTCGGAAAAATCTGCGTAAACATGATATGGAACCCCGATCCTCCAAGAACACGGGACGCCGACACAAATTCCTGCTTTTTCACTACCATAACATTGTTGCGTACAACCTTGCAGTAGCGCACCCACCCGGAAATCGTCAGGACAGCGATCAGATTAAACACGCTGGTTCCCATCACCGACATTACGGCAATTGCCAGGATAATATTCGGAATCGCCAGAAATACATCGCAGGCACGCATGATAACCTTATCCGCAATCCCTCCGGCATACCCTGCAACGATCCCCAGAACACTGCCGACCAATACCTGCAGGAAAACAGCGGCCGCCGCGATCAGAAGGGACGCCGTTCCGCCCGTGAGGAGCCGTGTGAGCACGTCCCTCCCCAGCTGATCGGTTCCGAGAATATGTCCGTCCAGCCCGTCGGCAAATCCCACCGGCGACATCATACGCTCACTGAGCGAGGAAAGCTCCGGACTGTACCGGACATAAAGCGGTGATGTAAAGCAGATCAGCAATACCGAAACTGCCAGCAAAAAACCAACCACAAAGAATGGATTTCTTCTCATCCGATACCATAAAATCTTCTTATTCAAATCCATCCCTCCTCATTCCAGCGTAATGCGCGGATCAATGATCGAATTGATAATATCTACCACCAGATTGATAATCGCAAACATTGCCGCGATCAGCAGCAGCGTCGACTGTACAAGCTGGTAATCCCTGGTGCTGACTGCCTGATTGACAAGCTGTCCAAGACCGGACCAGGAGAAAATAGTCTCCACTACAACTGTTCCGGCAAGGAAAACACCGATCTGCACACCTACCAGGGTGACGATCGGGATCAGCGCATTTTTAAATGCATACTTCCATAGTACCTTCCGCCTGCTGATCCCCTTTGCATAGGTCGCCGTTATATAATCCTCTTTTAATACATCAATCATTCCGGAGCGTCCGATTCTGGTAATCTCCGCCGCGACCGGATAGCCGAGCGTGATTGCCGGAAGAATCACATATTTGATTCCGCCATAGCCCATGGCAGGCAGCCATCCAAGCTTTGATGAAAATACGTAGATCAGAAGGATACCAAGCCATACCGGCGACATCGACTGCCCGAATATCGCAAAAAACATTGCCAGAAAGTCTGTCACCGTTCCCTGTTTTGATCCCGCTATTACTCCAAGCGGAATACTGACCAGCAGACAGACGACCATTGTCCAGAAGGTAAGTGTCCCGGTAACGGGCAGCCGGTTTGCAATAATCGCAGCCACCGGCTGTTTATAAATCGTCGAGGTTCCCAGATCTCCCTTTAAAACACCCGAAATATATATCAGATACTGCTCCGGGAGCGGCTTGTCCAGCCCCAGTTTTTTTTCCATCGCCTCCACCTGCTCTTCCGTCGCATCATCCGGCAGCATCATGCGCGCCGGGCTTCCGTCCGCCATGCGGATCAGCGCAAAGGCAAACAGAGCCACAAAGAATAATACGAGCAGCGTCTGCAAAATTCTTTTTCCAATATAGCGCAGCAACATTCTTTTTCCCTCCTGCTCTTTGGCGCTGCGGCGCAGAAGATTTTCCCTCCCGCGCAGCAGCGCGTAGCCCTGCCAATATTATTCATGAGTAACATATTTGAAATTGAACAAACCGTCCTGATAAAGCTCAATTCCTTCCACTCCATAATCCACCGCATAGGTAGAAGCAAGACGCACCAGCGGAAAATGTACCAGATCCTCGCTCCACAGCTTCACGCATTCCTCAAGAAGCTCCCTGCGGGCATCCGCATCCATCTCAGAATTCGACTGGATAATTTTTTCATTCAGCGTCTCGTCTACAAAGAAGCTGTGATGGGCATCGTTTAAAACACGCATGTTAAAGTATTTATATGGCTCTCCATTCTCCTGCATCGTCGCCACCAAAAAGACATCATAATCTCCGGTTGCCCTCATTTCTGATAACGTAGCCGTCTCCACAATTTCCACAGAGCTGTTAAAGCCTGCAGCCTGCAGCATATCCGATACTGCAAGAAGGCTCTCCTGCGATTTCTGCGTACCAGTGTTGGAAGCAAGCACAATTTCTTCCCCATTATAAATGCTGTTATCCAGATATTCCTTAGCCAGCTCCGGATCGTATTCATAGTGAACCGCATCCTCCGTGTAGCCGATCACCGATTCTACCGCAAAGCTGTCCGTCACAGATGCCATTCCGCCGAAAATATAATCTGCGATGCTCTGGCGGTCCACTGCATGTGCAAAAGCAAGCCGGACATTTTTATCGTTGAATACCGAATCTTCTCCGCACTGGAACCCGAAATACTGCACTGTGCCTGTATTGATCTCCACCATCTCAATCTTGTCTTCACTTCCCGCATAGAGACTCAGGTTATCCGATGCGATACCGCTGGAGGCAATATACGCCTGCACGTCCCCGTTCAAATGCCCCGCAATCGCCGTGGAGGCCTCCAGAACGATCCGCAGATACACATCATCATAATAAGAATCAAAATCACCCCAGTAGTTTTCATTTTTGGTAACGTGGATGTACTGCCCATCTACCCACTCGTCAAACACCCACGGACCTGTGCCCACAAATTTCTGCTGGTTGAAGGCTTCCACACCCTCCGTCTCCCACTGTGCCTTCTGGATAATTGCCGTCACGGAAAGGCTGTTCATGACCGGAGCGTATGGCTCAGACAGAGTAATTTTTACAGTATAATCATCACTTGCCTCCACCCCTGTCAGCAGCGACCAGTAAATAGAGGAAATATTTAGCTCCTTATCGTCAATAAGACGCTGAAATGTCGTCACTACATCAGCAGATGTAAAATCTGTACCATCATGCCACTTCACACCCTCGCGTAGATGGAACGTAATTTCCGTGCCGTCCTCCGAAAATTCCCAGGATTCTGCCAATCCCGGCGTATAATTCCCCTCATGATCCGACTCCACCAGCATATCGAAGCACATATTACGCGGCTGATACCCCGGAGCATTGTTCGCATGATGCGGATCAAGCGTCGTCAGATTTTCACTCAGTGCAACCGACAAAGTCCTTCCAGGCTGTCCGCCATCCGCTGCGCTTCCAGCCAAAGCCGGCGTAAACGCCATCATTACCGCCATACCCAGTGCCAATACCTTCTTTTTCATTCTTTGTTGCCCTCCTTTTTCTTTTGGTTTTTTGTATTATTATTATCTCACGGCGCTCCTGCCGCCAGACGGTCTAGCGTCCCATCCAGCCGCCGTCCACAGCAATGGTGCTGCCGTTAATATAATCTGATGCCGGGCTTGCCAGAAAAACTGCAATCCCTTTAAAATCCTCCGGCGTCCCCCAGCGTCCCGCCGGGATGCGAGCCAGAATCTCTCCGCCTCTTTGTGGATCGCTGCGAAGCGCTGTTGTTATTTTGGTGGCAATGTAACCTGGCGCGATCGCATTTACGCAGATGCCGTATTTTGCCCACTCATTCGCCAGCGTCATGGTAATCCCCCGCACCGCCGATTTGGAAGCGGTGTACGACGGTGTTCGGATTCCGCCCTGGAACGAAAGCAGGGAAGCCGTATTGACAATTTTTCCGGCAATGTTCTTTTCTATCATCTGCCCTGCTACACGCTGCGTTAAGAAAAACAGTGTCTTAATATTCAGATTCATTACATCGTCCCAGTCTTTTTCCGTAAACTTTTCAGAATCCTCACGGCGAATCGTTCCTGCATTGTTAAAGAGAATATCAATGCTCCCATAGTATTCCATCACCTGCCCATAAACCAGATCGACCGATTCCATCCGTGATAGATCCGCCTTTACGGAGAAAAATCTCCTTCCGAGCGCCCTCACCCGCTCCTCTGTCCCTGAGATATCGGAACGATAAACTGCTGCAATATCCGCTCCTGCCTCTGCAAGCGCAATTGCGATTGCCTGCCCAATGCCGTCGTTTGCTCCTGTTACCAATGCAATTTTCCCATCCAGCCTAAATTGTTCTAAAATCAAGCTTCTGCCCCCTTTCCGATCCGAATCAGTATTTTCCCGTTTTTCGTACCCGATTCCTGCAGACGGATCGCTTCCTCCAGCTTTTCCAGTGGAAATTGCGCTGCGATCATTCTTTCAAAATCAAACTGTTTTTCCCGATAGAGCTTTTCCACCATCTCCACTGTCCGCTCAAAATTTTTTAAAGTATGTACCCTGCTGCCGATCAGCGAGATTTCCTTCAGAACCATTTTATTTGTCTGATATTCCCGCGCTGTGGATGGAATCCCCACGATTCCCGCCCTGCCGCGGATTTTTGTGACATCAGCAAGCGCCAGAGCTCCGGCCTGCGAGCCGGATGCCTCAAACACTTTGTCAAATACGTTCGCGCCGGTCATTCGGACTGCCGCAGCGCAAAGATCTTCTTTTCCGGAGTCGATCGTCTCAAAACCAAAGGAACGGATCAGCTGCAGCCTCTCTTCATTTACTTCGGCAATGACTACCTCCGATGCTCCAAAATACCGCGCGCATACCCCGCACAGGATTCCAATCGGTCCGCCGCCGATGACAAGTACCTTCTCCCCCGGCTCCACCGCCGCCCGGGTACACGCATGGAAGCCAACTGCCAGCGGCTCCGTGAGAATTGCCGCCTTATCAGGAATATCGTCCGCCACCTTGAACACACGCTTCGTCTGCGCACATACATATTCTGCAAAACCGCCGTCCATATGCAGCCCCATGATGCGAAGCTCCCGGCAGACATGGAAGTCCCCATCCAAACAGGCCTGACAGTTTCCGCACTCTCCCAGCGGATGCACCACAACCCGATCTCCTATCCGGTAAGGCACCGGCATATCGGTATTGATTTCTTCCACAATGCCAAGTATTTCGTGACACATGATGCGCGGAACCGTCGCCGTGAGGTGCCGGTGATGATATACGGTAATATCCGAACCACAGACCCCTGCATACAAAACGCGGATCAGAACTTCCTCTTTTCCAGGAACCGGCAGCGCCATCTCTTTCATCTCCAGCCGTTCCCATTCTGTTAATACATTTGCCCTCATTGTCTCTTTCATCAGATCGCTCCTATCTCAGCATATGCCTGCTGCAGCGAGGAACCGCTTCGCAGACGGCTGCGCACTTCATCCTCTTTCGTGATCGTCATCAGCGCTTCCGCAATCACTTCTTCCGCGATGTCCTTTGGGATAATTACCACACCATCAATGTCACCAAAAATGTAATCACCCGGGCAGATGGTTACACCGTCAATAATCACCGGAATCTGACACTCATTAATCTCACATCTCCCCTTTGATGTTTTTGGATTTTTCCCCCGATAGAAAAGCGGGAAATCCATCTGCTTCAGCATTTTCATGTCGCGCGCGCAGGCGTCGATCAGCACTCCGCTGCCGCCGCGTCCCTGGACAGCCGTTGCGAAAAGCTCTCCGAACACTGCGCAGTCGCAATCGCCCCGGGCAGCAAGCACATAAATCTCTCCCTCCCCCAGTTGATCCACCACTCTGCACTGCGCCATCAGCGGATCAGGCGGCATAGAATATACCTGTGTTCCAATACTGGTAAATGCCGGTCCAAAAATCACAGTATCCTCCTTCAAACCTGTGATAGCATTTCCCAGCGCCTGATTGCGATATCCTTTTTGATCAAGCACGTCACACAGGATGCCACTGTAGAGTGTCTTTTCCAGATAGTTTCTGTCGTACTGCATTTTTGTTTCCCCTTTCTAAAGTTTCTCATTTGGAATTAATTTCCATTATTTGTTTTATATTTGGAATTTATCTTTTACTGATTTTATTATATTATTCTTATTAATCTATGTCAATCGTGAATTATTCTAATATTATTCCTATATTTTTGTGCATTATGAATATAATTTTATATTTTTTGTTTCTTTATCAGTTTCTTATTTGGAACTTTATTTTTTTTAGGGGGTATGATAAGATAGAAAAAGAGATATGGTATTTTACGAGGGGGTAACTGTAAAAATGAGCAGCAACTATTCTTCTATTCCGATCATCGACCGGATGGCTTCCGTTCTTGATATCATCCTGGACACTCCAAACGGAATTACCGCAAGCGAGCTTTTGCATCTTCTGGATATTCCAAAAACAACACTTTACCGGCTTCTGTCCTCCATGGTGCAAAACGAGCTGCTTTCCTACTTTTCGGAGACCGGCTCTTATACGATCGGTCCCAAATTCACGCTGACTTACGTTTCCATGGAGGAGCGCGCTTCCAGATTACGCGAAACCGCAATGCCTCATCTGCGCGCTCTCGCCGATCAGATTGGAGAAACAGTAAAGCTCAGCGTACTCTCCGGTCTGCAAAGCTATACTATAGCAACCGTTGAAAGCAGTCGTCCGCTGCGCATCAGTGTCGATACCGGTGCTCTCTTCCCGCTGCACGCAGGCGCTACCGGAAAGATCCTGATGTGTTCACTCAACGATGCTGCTATGCAGCGTTACTTCAAATCTTACGGGATAGCTTATACGGACGCTACGATTACTGATATTTCCGAAATGAAAAAAGAGCTGGAAATTATCCGCAAACGCGGTTATGCAACTGACATCGGCGAATATATGCCGGAAATATACGCCGTGGCAGCTCCCGTGACAGACTGTTCGGGACAGATCACTGCCGCCATCAGCATTGCCTATCCATCCATGCATAAGGATCACATTCGTATGGACGAGCTCGCCGCGCAGCTCCAACAGACTGCCGCCGCCGTCGGTACAGCCTATATTTCCGAAGAGGTACAGAAATATCCGGCAAGGCTGATACAGGAATCGTGAAACATTGCCAGAACTGCTGGCTAATTAACTTCATTTGCAGATACATCCTGCTCAAAAAGCGGTCTTTCAATGATTCCCATTCTCCAAAGGTTCTCAGGGCAGAGCCCTGAGCCCTCGGAGAGCTTTTTGAAATCAATATCTGCAATTTTCAAGGTTATACCTCTTTTCCCCTCATATTTCTATGGATTATTTGTATTATTTTTTCCATACAAGCTCTCAGTCAACATTATCCTATTCTGCCGCCCTAAGCGCAAAGGGCATCCCTTTTCAGGCGTATGTAAAAGCGGCGTCCTATCCCAATCACGGGCTGACTGCGAGCAGAACGCGGACGAAATGAAACGGATATTTAACAAGAAATTTTCGAACCGGCTTGCATCCCTGGATAAGCAGGCAAGGCTTTTTCGCAGCGACATGTTCTGTAAAACTGACTTTAGCTTAACCATTTGTAACCGCACCCCCAGACCGTTTCAATGTAGGTTTTTTCTGAAGCCACAGACAGCCGCGCACGGATACGGCGG
>CABRSG010000044.1 GCA_902473545.1 uncultured Lachnospiraceae bacterium
TTTATGTATAAAATAACAATAAAAATATTAATTTAACGGTATAGATATTAATTTAGCAAATAAAATTCCCGGCAAGTAATCTTGCCGGGAAACCCATTCCGTTTGCTGCAGAAAATGTCAGCATCTTTCTGTCTCGGACGGTATGAAGGAGGTATTATATTGTGTAGTCTCGTTGCTTTGAGATTTCCAAATAAAAAAGTAACTGTTCACCCATACAGTCACGATTACAAACCGGAGTCGGCTTGGTTGGATGCTGCGCTATATCCAGGAGCACATCTCATGTATCAAGCAGGTTTCCTGACTGACAGGTCTGCGCTCGCTCCGCCTTCTCGCGCCATGGGTGACGCAATGACATATTGGAGTCTGCTCCCTGATCACAGTGACCGGTTCGTTTGGGACTTTTACCCAATTCCCTTTTCAAAGCGGCTGCACCGCTCTGCACTTGACACAGCAATTATCAATTACACACATATAGTATAGTCTGTGCACGTCTGTTTGTCAATCGCTTTTTCGCAATTGTGAAAAGCTGCTGCCTGCGCAAAAGAAACACAGATGATAAGAAGCTGCACCACCAGGATCAGCGGGATTCCGATGGTGAATTTCGGCTTTTGCGTTTTGTGATGAAACACATACATGCCGAGCAGCGCTCCCGCCGCTCCGCCGACTGCGGATAAAAGAAACAGCGTGCGCTCCGGTATGCGCCATCTTCCCCTGACGGCACGGTACTTGTCCAGACCGAATGTACCGAAAGCAGCCAGATTTATGATAACAAGATAGATCAAAACAATATAAAACAGCATCCCTGTTCCCTCCTTCGTGTATTTTTTGCAAAGCACAGATGAATGCAGGTGCAGATGCTTTATACACTATAAAGGAATTTCGGGATGCTGTAAAGTAATTTTCTGCAAACTTTTCTAACTCACTATATGATAATAGCTTCGCGCCGTGATGCTGTACACGCAAACGTAGCAGATGGAGAAGATTCCTGCTGCCACAGCCGTCACTTCGGCAAACAGAAGCGTATTATTCATATAAAATGCCTGCAGAATCTGCCGCATCAGCGGGAAGGCGGCCGCACAGTGAATGAGCGCTGTCCCGAGCGGCAGGAAAAACAGGATCAGAATCTGGCTCTTTATGGAGCGTTTAATCTCTCGCTTATCCATACCTACCTTCTTCATGATTTCGTAGCGGCCGCGGTCCTCGTAGCCCTCGATAATCTGCTTATAGTAAATGATCAGCACGGTCGCCATCAGGAACAGCGTGCCAAGATAAATACCAAGAAACAGCATACTTCCATACATCAGATAGCTTGACAGGCGGCTTTCCGCCAGATACTGCGGAACTCCTTCCGCTTCTTCCAGCTTACTGAGAATACGGTCATACAGAACGCCTGCCTCTTCCTCGCCGCCCGCAACGTCAAATTGTATCTCGTATTGCATATCGCTGGGATAATCAAAGGTTTCTTTTTGCAGACGGTCGATCTTGGCCAGCCGTTCGTCGCTGCTCACAACGATGCAGAACCAGCACGGCACCGTATTTGCCATCATGTTGCTGACCGGAAATTCATCAAGACTGGCAGCAATCGTAAATTCTTCTCCCATTAACCGGAAGCTATCCGCAAGCGTTCCCTTGGCATGATAAACCGCAGCCTCATTATCCGCAAGAGACAGCGTCCCGCCGGTCATGCGTGCGTAGGTTTCCGCAGAGATAAAGGTGACGGCAGCAAGGTCGTCATAGGAAACGGCGGCGCGGTCTTCAGCCGCGGAATCGGGCAGCAGCTCGTTCTCCCGCTTCAGAAATGTCACGCTCAGCGACTGGTATGCCTGATAGTTTTCAAACGACGAGTCCACCTCCCTGGCCGTCTCCGCCGCCAGCTTTTCCATTGCGTCATTCTGCTGCGGGCTGCTCTCATAGAAGGTGAATGCAAGCTCCGTCGGGAAACGCGTGGCGGCGATATCCTTCATCCCGGCATAGAGACTGACCGTAGTGGAAACCACCAGCAGCACGCCCGTTGAGAGGATGCAGATATTTGCAAGCCCGACTGCGTTCTGCTTCATGCGGTAGATCATGCCGGACACCGCCACAAAATGATTTGTGCGGTAATAATAATTTTTTCGTTTCTTCAGCATTTTCAAAAGCGCAATGCTCCCCGTAAGAAACAACAGGTAAGTGCCCGCCATGACAAGCAGCACAGCGATAAAGAGCATGGTGAGCGCATCCATCACATTGTCGGTCGTGACAGCGATATAATAGCCTGCCGCCATGCATACCAAGCCAAGCAGCGCCAGAAACCAGCGCGTCTTCGGCTCCCGCTCTCCGGTATTTTCGCTTTTTAGCAGCTCGATCGCAGACGCCCGGCGGATAGCATGCACATTATAGAACATCACCAGCACGAAAATACCGGCAAATACCAGCGGCGTTGTGCGAAGCGCAAAGGACTCGATATGGTAGGCAACGGAAATCGGGTAATGAAATACCTTTAAAATTATCAGAAACATCAGTCGGTCCAGAAGCAGTCCGGCAGCAACTCCGCCCGCGATCCCGGCAAATGCCAGTATCAGCGTTTCCCATGTCATAATGCCTGCAATATGACGCTTCTCCAGACCGAGAATATGGTACAGCCCCAGTTCCCGCTTCCTGCGCTTCATCAGAAAGCTGTTGGTATAGAAGATGAAGATCAGGGCAAAAATCCCGATCACATACACACCGAATGAAAGAACCATTGCGATTGCCGCTTCTTCTGTGAACGCCGGATTGCGGCTCACGCTGCACATGCTGTAAAACATCGCGGTCATCAGAATGACCGTCAGAAGAAACGGCAGGTAAAACTGGCGGTTATTGCGGATGTTGGTCCACGCCATCGTGCGGAACAGTCCCCTACGCATGATATTCACCACCTGTCTGCAGAATCGTCAGCGTGTTGGAAATTTTTTCAAACATTTCCTCGCTCGTCATCTCCCCGCGGTAAATCTGGTGGAACACTTCGCCGTCCCTGATGAACAGGACGCGCTTTGCGTAGCTCGCCGCCTTGGTGGAGTGCGTAACCATCAGAATCGTCTGTCCTTCCGCGTTGATGTCGGAAAACAGCTTTAAAAGGCTCTCTGACGCTCTGGAGTCCAGTGCGCCGGTCGGCTCGTCCGCCAGCACAAGCTTCGGCCTCGTGATCAGTGCGCGCGCTGCCGCAGCACGCTGCTTCTGTCCGCCGGATACCTCGTAGGGAAACT
The DNA here is from genome assembly GCA_902473545.1 of uncultured Lachnospiraceae bacterium. Lineage (GTDB taxonomy): Bacteria > Bacillota > Clostridia > Lachnospirales > Lachnospiraceae > Marvinbryantia. Next base: position 3,225 of record CABRSG010000044.1, read on the forward strand.
TTTTTAAAAGATCGCAGATAGCAAGCTTTGAGGCAATCGACTTTAAGCGCTCCTCCATCTGACTGTAATTACAGCCGGAAAGCACCAGCGGCAGCAGAATATTATCCTCCAGGGAAAAGGTATCCAGCAGGTTAAAATCCTGGAACACAAAACCGAGATTCGTGCGCCGGAAAGCGGACAGCTCCTTCTCCGAGATTGCGGAAAGGCTCTTTCCGTTCAGCTTCACGTCTCCGCCTGTCGGTTTGTCGAGCGCGGCAAGAATATTGAGCAGCGTGGTTTTTCCGCTTCCGCTTTCGCCCATGATCGCAACGTATTCGCCCTGCTCCACGGAAAAATTCACATTTTTCAACGCGACAACCTGGTTTCCGCCAAAGCGGGTGGTATATACCTTCTTTAAATGAGTAACTTCCAGTAACGGCATTGTACATCCTCCTTCTTTTGGCACAGCGCCTGCGGCACTGTTTTTGTATCTCTACTATACAGCACGGGGAAATGCACTGCCTTAGCTTTGGCTTACATTTCCCCGCCCAATCTTACAATTTTGCAACCTTACGTTACTCAGATGAAAGAATATACACGCTCATTTTTGTTCCGATGCCCGTCGCCGACTCCGCTTCGATGCGATGTCCGAGCTTTTCCAGAATCTGTCTGCACAGATACAGCCCAAGTCCGGTCGCCTTTTTGTCCAGCCTTCCGTTGAATCCCGTATAGCCTTTTTCAAAAATACGCGGCAGATCCTCCGCAGAGATGCCGATACCGGTGTCTTCAATCACAAAGCCCTGCCCGTCTGCAACGCCGTAAATTGATATTTTTCCGGCATTGGTATATTTCAGGGCATTCGATAAGAGCTGTTCCATAACAAACAGCATCCATTTCTCGTCGGTGAGCACCTTCTGGTGCGTCTCTGAAAAATCAACGGAGAGCTTTCTTCCGATAAACATTTTGGCATATTTGCGCAGCGCCTGCCGTATGATTTCGTCAAGCTCGTACGGCTGCAGGACAAAATCGTTCGCCGTACTATCCAGCCGCAGATACTGCAGCACCATCTCCGTGTACTGCTCAATCTTGAACAGCTCCATCGACATCTCGCTGGTATGCGCGCTCTCCTCCGTCTGAAGCAGCAGATTCATCGCGGAAATCGGCGTCTTGATCTGATGCACCCATAAGGTATAATAGTCGATCAGATCCGCATAGCGCACAGCCGCCCGCTCCTCGTCGGCAATGCGGTTTGCATAAAATCTCCGGATGAGCTGCTGATAAGATTCTTCAAGGTAATCGAACGGAAGCGGCAGATCCTCCGGCACCGGCAGCTCCTGCGCGAGAATGAACTCTGTTTTCCGGCAGTGCGACGCATAGCGCAAAAAGTCAAACACCAGAAAAAGAAGTCCGGCTGCCGCAGCTAACAGCGCCGCATACAAAACGGCGGAAAGCGGCAGGTCATACAGAAAATACACCAGACAGAAACAGCCGATAAGGATTGCGAACCACAGCAGTATCTTGTAGATGCGCTTCAGATAACCGGTGAGATACTTACTCCACAAGATAACCAATTCCTTTCTTTGTCACGATATAGTCATAAAGCCCCGCCTGCTCCAGCTTTTTGCGGAGCCTTGTGACGTTGACAGTCAGTGTGTTGTCGTCGATAAAGCTGTCAGTCTCCCACAGACGCGCCATGATCGTGTCGCGGCTCACCACACGTCCCTTATTTTCCATCAGAATCCGCAGTATCCGGTACTCGTTTTTCGTCAGCTCCACTACCTTGTCGTCATAAAGCAGCGTGGTGTTGTCCATATTCAAAACCGCGCCCCGGTGCTCGAGGATGCTCGTCTGCCCGGCAAAGTCGTAGGTGCGGCGCAGGATCGCCTGGATCTTCGCCGTCAGCACGTTAAGCTCGAAAGGCTTTGCCAGAAAGTCGTCCGCGCCGTAATTGATCGCCATGATGATGTTCATGTCGTCGGAGGCAGAGGAAATAAAGATGACGGGCGCTTTGGAAATCTTGCGGATCTCGCTGCACCAGTAATAGCCGTTGTAGTACGGCAGAGAAATATCCATCAGCACAAGGTGCGGCAGAAAGGCGGAAAACTCTGCCGTAATGTTGGCGAAATCCTTTGCCACCCGCGCCTCGTAACCGAAAGACGCCAGATATTCGCATATTTTATCCGCAATCACACGGTCGTCCTCCACGATCAGAATTTTATAGACCATTGCTTTGCTCCTTTTCCGTAAACATCTATTATCCTGCAAAGATTTTTTGTATTGACATATGGTTTTAATCTGTTGTATATATAAACCATGTATTTACATATTTTATGATTTATTATAGTATAAGCATTGCGAATATGCAAATATGTTTTGGAGGATAGGATTTTGCATTTAGACATTAATCAGAAGCCGCACGGACAGATGTCGGAGGCATTTCTGACGGCGGCGTTTTTATCCATGTCGGGCGGTCTGCAGGACGCTTACACCTACATTGCGCGCGGCAATGTATTCGCGAACGCACAGACCGGAAATATCGTTCTGCTCAGTCAGAGCGCCTTTGAGGGAAACTGGGGTACGGCGCTGCATTACCTTGTGCCGCTGCTCTCCTTCGCGTTCGGGGTTGCTGCAGCAGAAGCAATCAAACAGTTTTTTAAACGAAGAGGTACCAGGTTTTTTCACTGGCGGCACGTTGTGGTCGTGCTGGAGATCGTTCTGCTTTTTGCGGTGGGACTGATGCCGGGTTCGCGGAATCTTCCGGCAAATTCCATGGTATCGTTCGCCTGCGCCATGCAGGTACAGGCATTCCGGAAGGTAAACGGCAACGCCTTCGCCAGCACCATGTGTATCGGAAACCTTCGAAGCGGTGTGGAAGCCCTCTACACCGGCAGCGTTACACACAACCGGAAAAAGCTCGCCAAAGCCGGGCATTATTTCGGCATCATCTTTTTCTTTGGCATCGGCGCCGGCATCGGAAGCTGCCTGATCCCGTTTTTGGGAATGCGCACGATCTGGGCTTCCTGTGCGCTGTTGGTTGCCAGCTTTGTGCTGATGCTGATACCCGAGGATGAAAAATAGAAAACAAGCGACCGCCGGAAAATCCGGCGGTCGCCCTGTAAATCTTAACATTATTTTTTTATTACCGGGATCCAGATTTCGCTGCGGTAATCCGCGCTCCCCATATCCCCTTCCGTGTAGGCCTCGATATCCATCTCATAGGTAGGTTCATATCCCGCTGTCGGGAAGAATTCCGATACGATCCTGCGCCACATGTTCTGGATGGCGTCCGGCATAGCGCCGATGCACTCAAATACCGCCCATGTGCGGGCAGGGATTGTGCTTCTGCGAAAGCCCTCCGGCGCAGTAGTATCCCTGCCGCATTTCGCTGCGATAGCATAATCGAACGTTTTTGCATTCTCCGGCAGATTTCCATAGCATACGCCAAAAATGTATGTTTTGTCTTCTGCAGCGTCCAGCAGCTTTGTGAGCGTCCCGTCTTTTCTGGCTCTTGTCCAGAAATCGGGAATGCTTTTTGCGTTTTCCGCCTTTTCCGTTGTGTGCGCTTCTACCCTTTCCAGAATTTCAAAGGCATCCTTTTCCACGATTTTGTAATTCATAATGTTCCCTCCGCTTAATGTGATTTTCACGGAAAGTCTGGAAAAGGATCTGAGCCTGGAACCGTCCTTTTTTGCCTCTGAGGGCGTGATTCCATGGAATCTTGAAAATGCCCTGGCAAAGCTCTCCGGGCTTTCATAGCCGTACTTCAGCGCACTATCGATCACTTTGCCGTCTGTAGCGCGCAGCTCATTGCCGGCAAGCGTGAGACGCCTGCTCCGGATATATTCTCCTAGCGTCATACCGCACAGAATATTAAAAATCTTCTGAAAATAGAATTCCGAACAAGCCGCTTTTTTCGCAGCCTCTTCATAACTGATTTCTTCTGTCAGATGATCCTCCACATAATTGATCGCATTTTGTATCCCGGTAATCCAGTCCATATCTTCCATCCCTCCGTGTGACCACATTATAGCATTCGATGAAAAAGAATTCCTTGCTTTGACTGCCCGGCGCTGCAAGCTTATCTTCTGTTCTGAAGGTAAGCGGCGCGTCCGCTCTCGTACAGATTATTGCCCTCGCTGTCAATGATGACGACAAGCGGCATTTCCTCCACATAGAGCTTGCGCAGTGCCTCCGCTCCGAGATCCTCGTAAGCGATCAGCTCTGCTTTTTTAATGCATTTTGCGAGCAGCGCTCCGGCACCGCCGATTGCCCCAAAATAGACGCCGCTGTATTTTTTCATCGCCTCGACAACCTCCGGCAGACGGGCGCCCTTTCCGATCATGCCGCGCGCGCCAACGGACATCATGGTTGGCGCATAGGCATCCATACGGCCGCTGGTGGTCGGTCCCGCGGAGCCGATCGCCTGGCCCGGCTTTGCCGGCGTCGGTCCGACATAGTAAATGGTAGCGTCCGTCGGATCAAACGGAAGCTGTTCGCCGCGCGCCAGCGCCTCGCACATTCTCTTATGTCCGGCGTCACGTGAGGTGTAGATCGTTCCGGTGAGATATACCGTATCTCCGGCGTGAAGCGATTTTGCAAGCTCTTCAGTGAGCGGTAATGTGATATGTTTTTCCATTTAAATCACCTCCGTTTTGTGGCGGGTCACATGGCAGTTGATGTTGATCGCGCACGGGATTCCGGCAATGTGCGTCGGCATCGTCTCAATGTTTAAGCCGATCGCCGTCGTTCTTCCGCCGAAGCCCTGCGGACCGATGCCAAGCTCGTTGATCTTCGCCAGCATCTCTTTTTCCAGATCTGCATAGAACGGATCCGGATTTTCGGAATCAATCGGGCGCATCAGCGCTTTTTTCGCAAGCAGCGCCGCTTTATCGAAGGTGCCGCCAATGCCGACGCCGACAACCATCGGCGGGCAGGGGTTCGGACCCGCTGTCTCTACCGTCTCGATGATGAAATCTTTGATGCCCTGCAGTCCTGCGGATGGCTTGAACATGCGGATCGCGCTCATGTTCTCGCTTCCAAAGCCCTTCGGTCCAACGGTGATTTTAATCTGCTCGCCCGGCACGATCTCTGTGTAAAGCATTGCCGGGGTATTGTCGCCGGTATTTCCTCTGCGCACCGGATCTTTTACAACCGACTTGCGCAGGTAGCCCTTGTCGTATCCACGGCGCACGCCCTCGTTCACTGCCTCAGAGAGATCTCCCCCGGTAATATGGACGTCCTGTCCAATTTCCAGAAATACGCACGCCATGCCGGTATCCTGGCAGATGGGCACGTTCTCCGCGTCGGCAATCTCAAAGTTTTCAATGATTTTATCAAGCACGCCTTTGGCGATCTCACCGTCCTCGCAGGCGCGGCAGTTTTTGATCGCGCATTTTACATCGGACGGAAGGTGCTCGTTCGCCGCGATGCAGAGTCTCTCGACCACATCGGTGATCTGGCTTGCATTTATTTCACGCATATGTTTGCTCCTTTCACAGACGCCGGGAAATCTATTGCCCGGCGCCATTTTTCCCCGCAGGGAACCTCTTTTTGTTTACTCCACCGCACTCTCGTGACGCGCATATTTCGGGAGCAGAAGCGGGGATACTCCCTCTTCTGTCGCGTTTGCAGCCGCCAGCTCCGCCGCATATTTTTCAATATGCTCCAGTGTCATAGCGCCAAGCTCTACGTCCTTCGCCTTTGCAGCGGCCGCTTTTCCGGCGTTGCGTCCGAATACAATAATATCGAGCAGAGAGTTGCCCATCAGACGGTTTCTTCCGTGGATACCGCCGACTGCCTCTCCTGCCACCAGCAGGTTTGGAATTGCCTTTGTAAAGCCGTCCGCCCCGATCTCCAGACCGCCGTTCTGATAATGCAGCGTCGGATAAATGAGGATCGGAACCTTTCTCATATCAATGCCGTACTTCATGTACATGCGGAACATTGCCGGGATCCGCTTTTCAATCGTTCCCTCGCCGCCGAGGATCTCAATCATCGGTGTATCCAGCCAGACTCCCTTCTGTCCGCCCGGCACCTCAACGCCGCGTCCCTCCTGGCACTCGCGGATAACGCCGGAGGCATTGACGTCGCGTGTTTCCAGCGGGTGAATGTAGGCTTCGCCCTCTGCATTGACGAGCTGCGCGCCGACAGAGCGCACCTTTTCCGTAACCAGCGCGCCCAGAATCTGCGACGGATAAACGGCTCCCGTCGGATGATACTGGATGGAATCCTGGTAAAGAAGGTTTGCGCCGGCACGGTAGCCCATGATCAGACCGTCCGCGGTCGCACCGTAATGATTCGAGGTCGGGAAGCCCTGGTAATGCATCCGTCCTGCGCCGCCGGTCGCGAGAACAACGGTCTTTGCTCTTGCGATCGAGTAGTCGCCCGTCTCCATATTAAGAAGAACCGCACCAGCAACCTGTCCTTTTTCATCCTTGATAAGCTCCACGGCGGAAGTAAATTCCACGACCGGGATCTGACGGTTCAGCACCTCGTCGCGCAGGGTGCGCATGATCTCAGCGCCGGAATAATCCTTTGCCGCGTGCATTCTCTTCCGGGAGGTGCCGCCGCCGTGCGTGGTGATCATCCGTCCGTCCTCTTCTTTGTCAAACTCCACGCCAAGCCCGTTCAGCCACTTGATCGCGTCCGGCGCTTCCATGACAAGGCGTTTTACCAGCTCCGGCTTTGCCGCAAAATGTCCGCCTCCAAAAGCGTCCAGATAATGCTGCACCGGCGAATCGTTTTCCTTATCTGCCGCCTGGATGCCGCCCTCTGCCATCATGGTGTTGGCGTCGCCGATGCGAAGCTTCGTAACGATCATCACATTCGCGCCCGCATTGTGCGCCTCGATCGCGCAGGACGCGCCCGCGCCGCCGCCGCCGATCACAAGCACATCCACGTCGTAGTCCGCCTTGCTTAAATCTACCTTGTGCGTCAGCAGACGGCTGTTGGAGTGCAGGAGCTGCACCAGCTCTTTGTTTGCCTTCTGTCCCTTGTTCGGACCGATTTTAATTTCCTCAAACGCTTCTTCTCTGTAATCCGGATGGAAATTTTTCAGGAGAGCGTCTTTTTCGTCTGCTGTCAGGCGTCTCGGTTCCGTCGCCATACGCGCTGCTCTCGTAGCTTCCACCTTTTTGACAGATTCCATGATATAGTCTGGATATGGTGTGTACATATTCCGCCCTCCCTATTTCTCGATTTCTCTGCTGTTGTAAAGTTCCTGCATCTCGGTGATCGGCTTCTGCATGATCTGCTCGATCATCTCGTCGTAATCGCCGGCGTTGATCTCCTCCACGCGCGTTTCCAGATGCTCCGCCTTCGGCGCAATGTATTTTCCGGTAAGACGTCTTGCCAGCAGTCCCACCATCGGATGAGAAATTCCCGCCGGGCATCGCACGGAGCAGCAGCCGCAGCTCACACAGTCAAAGGATTCCTCGGCGCACTTTTCAAATTCGCCGCGCTGCGCATAAGCAATATACTGCATAACGTTCAGATCCTGCGTACATGCCTTTGTGCAGGCATTGCAGCCGATGCAGCTATAAATTTCCGGGTACAGCTCCATCATAATGCGCTGATCCGGCTTGATCTCGTTGATATCGTAGTTTCTCTTATCTGTCGGGAAGAACGGGATGCTTGCCACATACATGCCCTCCTCCACCTGTGTCTGACAGGCAAGGCAGGTCTTTAATTCATTCTTTCCCTTAATACGGTAAATTGTCGCGCAGGCTCCGCAGAAACCGTGACGGCAGCCGCAGCCTCTCTTTAACGTATAACCGGCATACTCCATTGCGGTCATGATCGTCAGATCGGCAGGCACGCTGTACTTTTTACCGAAAAAATATACGTTCACCATTTTTTCCATGATTGTTTTCCTTTCTTATCAATACTCATTCGGCATTTCGTCTATTTCGTCGCAGCGGAATACGGGACCGTCTTTGCACACGTATTTTGATCCAATGTTACATCTGCCGCATTTACCGATGCCGCATTTCATGCGCAGCTCCAGTGTGGTGTAGACTTGTTCTTTGGAGAAGCCGATTTCCTGCAGTCCTGCCAGCACGAATTTAATCATGATGGGCGGTCCGCAGAGCAGCGCTGTCTTGTCCGTGGAAAAGCCGAGTTCTTTTACATAATTCGGCACAAAGCCCACATGACCGTCCCAGCCCTCCTGTTCGCGGTCGATGGTCAGATAGACGTTGACGCCCTCGGTCTTGCTCCAGACCTCTTGGATTTCTTTGAGCTGCACCAGGTCGTCCGCCGAGCGGGAACCATACACGATGTCAATGGTTCCGTAATCGGCGCGATTGTCAAGCACGTAATTGATCACGGAGCGCAGCGGCGCCAGACCGATGCCGCCCGCAATAAACAGCAGATTTTTGCCCTTTAATTTATCCTCTACCGGGAAATGGTTTCCGTACGGTCCGCGTACGGTAATCTCGTCGCCCACCTGCAGGCTGTGCAGATAGTCCGTCAGCATTCCGCATTTTTTGATGCTGAATTCCTGGTATTCTTTATTTGTCGGCGAGGAGGTGATGGAAAACATACCCTCGCTGACACCGGGCGCGCAGAGCATCGCACACTGTCCCGGCATATGCTCAAAGAGCTTTCCTCCCTCCGGCGCATTGACGCGGAACGTCTTAACGTCCGGCGT